>JAYTBY010000194.1:0-4358 GCA_043736755.1 Planctomycetota bacterium
CTCGATGATGCGCAGGTAGAGCAGTGCGATGCAGACGCCGGTCGAGGGCAAGTAGCCCTGGTGCACGTCGCTGTCGAGCGCTTCGAGGAGTCGCCAGAAAGTCTCCGCGCGCGGCTGGGCGGCGGCGTCGTCGGGCGCACCGAGGAAGTGATCGACGGCCGGCAACACGACGCGCAACGCGCCGCACGCGCGCAACATGCGGAACGATCCGAGCGCCGTCCCGCTGCGCATCAGGCGCAAGATTTCCTCGAGCACGCGCGGCGGCGCCGAACGCGCGAGGCGCGGCGCGTTCGCGATCATCGCTTCCCACGTGCGTTCGTCGATGCGGAAGCCGAGTCGCGTCGCGAACTTGATCGCGCGCAGGATCCGCACCGGATCCTCGGCCATGCGCTTCTTCGGATCGCCAATCGTGCGCAGGACGTTCTGCTCGAGATCGTCGATGCCGCCGACCCAATCGAGGATCACGTTGTGCAACGGATCGAAGAGCAGGCCGTTCACCGTGAAATCGCGGCGGCGTGCGTCCTGTTCGGCCGTTCCGAACTCGTTGTCCTCGGTGATCAGGAGATCGTCGAGCTCTTCCGCGTCCGTTTGCTCCTCGGCGTCGGGATCGGGCTCGGCCTCTTGCGGATCGCTGCGAAACGTCGCCGTTTCCACGATGTGCTGACCGTAGACCACGTGCACGAGCTTGAAGCGTCGCCCGATCACGCGCGCGTTGCGGAACAGGCGCTTGATCTGGCGCGGATGCGCGCTGGTCGCGACGTCGAAGTCCTTGGGCGTGCGCCCGATCAGGAGGTCGCGCACGCAACCGCCGACGAGGTAGGCCTCGTAGCCTTCGCGCTCGAGACGGGTCACGACGCGCATGGCGTCGGGATCCAACGCGGCATGGGGGATGGAGTCGGCCGGGATCACGCGCGGCGGGGCGCTCGCGGGCCCCGGGCGGCGCTCGGCCGGTCGGTCGTGGAAATCGTCGTGTTGCGTGTGGCCGGAGCGGTGCGTCATGAACGCGCGCACTCTAGCGATCGGGAGCATCCGGAGCCTACGGTGCGCCTTGTCCTCTCGCGGCGCGCCGAGTACCCTCCGTCGCCTTCCAGAAGGCCAGTAGCTCCAACGGTTAGAGCGACTGATTCCAAATCAGTAGGTTGAAGGTTCGAATCCTTCCTGGCCTGCCAGACCGAACTTTTCGCCGTCTGCACGCGCTTTTCGGCGCGCAGTCCTGCTCCATCTCCATCACGCTCCCTATCCGCAAAGCTCCCGATGACGAAGCGAGTCCACCGCGGCGCTGGTGAGCCGGATCCCGCGGAGAAGCCGGTTTCGCCGGTCGTTGCTGCCCCGGACGTCAGTCCCCCGAATGTTGCTGTCCCGGATGTCGGTGCCCAGAAGGCCGCGACCCAGGCACACGGGGCCGACGCGGCCGCCGAGCTCCCCGAAGCGGAAGAACCGGAAGTCGTCGTCGACGAACTGGCCGGGAAGCCCGATTCCCCGCTCTCGAGCCTCGACGAACTGCGCGCGGCCTTGGCTTGGGCCTTCGAGGGGATCGACATCGAGCCACGCGTTCTCGATCTGTACGCTGCGCACGCGCGCTTGGTCCAAGAAGCGAATCGCGAGGTCAATCTGACCGCGATCGTCGAGCCCAAGGACATGGCGGCGAAGCACTACCTCGATTCATGGCGCGTGACCCAGTACGTGCCGATGTTCGGGAAGACCGTGCTCGACCTCGGTTCGGGTGCTGGTTTCCCCGGGGTTCCGATCGCACTGGCCGAGCGCGAGACGCGCATGACCGTGCTCGATTCGACCAAGAAGCGCGTGGATTTCCTCGAGGCCTCGCTGGCCAAGATCGGCGTGAAGAACGCCAAGGCCGTGTGGGCGCGTGGCGAGGATTACCTGCTGAAGTCACACCACGACGTCGTGCTCATGCGCGCCGTGAGCTCCGTGCGCGAGAACGTGCGCACGTTGCGCAAGGTCCGTCACGCGCTGAAGGACCTCGTCATGCTGAAGGGGCCATCGTGGTCGCGTGAGGTGCGCGCCGCTGAGCGCGAGGCCGAGCGCTTGGGCTTCAAGCTCGACACGGTCTGCGAACACACCCTGCCCGGAGAGATGGGCGAGCGCGCCGTCCTCATCTACCGCGCGCCCGGCGGACAAGGACGCTGAACATGATCGCACTCGGACTGCTCGGTTGGATTGGGATCGGCGTCGGCGTGATGCTCGTCGTGATCCTCGTGATCTCGATCGCGGCCTATCCGCGCGACAATTCGTTCTGACGCGCGTCAGGACGGCGTCGACGGTCCGACGGTGACCGTGCCGCCGCCACCGCTCTGGATCGGACCGGCGGACTTCGTCACGGCTCCGGTACCAAGAGCTTCGGTTCCAACCATGCTGGTACCCACCATGCGCATGGTCTGCGTCGGGAACGCGAACTGGATGCCCTCTCGCGCGAAGCGCGTCAGGATCTCGAGGTTCACGGCCTGCTGCATGTCCATCATCGCGCCGTAGTCGAGCTTCTGCGCGAAGTAGACCAACTCGAACTTCAGCGCGGAGTCACCGAAGCCCGTGAAGTGCGCGCGGTCGAAGCGCGTGTCGGGCACGCGGGCGACGATCTCCTTCAGCATCTCAGGGATCCGCCGCACGCTGTCCACGGGCGTGTCGTACTCGACGCCGATCTGAGTGAGCACGCGCCGCTCCTCCAGCCGTTTGAAGTTGCGGATGCGGCTCGAGATCAAGTCGCTGTTGCCCATCACGATCTCTTCGCCGTTCACACTGCGCAGGCGCGTCGTCTTGACGCCGATCTTCTCGACGGTGCCGTTGAAGTCACCGACTTGGATGCCGTCGCCGACGACGAAGGGCTTGTCGAGCAGGATGGCGATCGAAGCGAAGAGGTCGCCGAGGACGTTCTGTGCCGCCAGCGCCACCGCGATGCCGCCGACGCCGAGGCTCGCGATCAACGAGTTCACGTTGACGTGCATCGCCTCGAGGCACAGGAGCAGGATGAGCGACCACAGGATCATCGAGCCGATGAAGCCGAGGACCGTGACGCCCATCGTGCTGGCCGGGTCATCGGGACCGCTGCCGCGCACGAGGCGCTTGATGCCGAACTCGAGCAGGCCCTTGCCGCACAGCCCGACCTGGATCCAGGCGCCGAGCTTCAGCGCCATCCGGATGCGGTCTTCCCACTGGCCGACCACGTCGGCCTTGCCGTCCGCGTCGACGTCCGAGACCGGCCACTGGACGAAGTGGTGCGCGACGTAGAGCGCGACGAGGAACAGGAACCAGCGACGGAGCCGCTTGATCAGATCGATCAGCAGGTCGTCGAGATCCGTGTGGGTCCGCGCGGCGACGACCGCCAGGCGTGCGACGATCAGCCGCTTCGCGATCCCGAGCGCGAGGAACGTCGCGATGAGGATGATCGCGGCGCGGAGCCAGTCCGAGAGCGAGTTGCCGAACCACTCACGGTCGAGAGTGTCCGTGACGCTCGTCTCGAGATCGAACAAGGCCAGCAACACGGCGGATTCCATCGCGGTCTCAAGTAGCTCGAGGAAGGTGGCGAAGCCCAGAAACGATCCGACCCGCGGGTGGCGGGTCGGGCTCGACGGACCGACGCCGTGGTGCGCGCGGTCCGTCCTCGAAGTGTGGTGCCCGGGGGGGGGGTCGAACCCCCAAGTCCGGTAAAGGACACTAGGTCCTGAGCCTAGCGCGTCTGCCAATTCCGCCACCCGGGCCCCGGATGCGAGGGCGGGGACACTAACGGTCGGCGCCGGGACGGTCAACGGTTCGACGCGCGCGTCGGACCGGTGCTCATCCCGCCGTCACGTTGACCCCGTCGACGAGTGCCCACGGAGCGCGCGCACCGCCGTCGACGCGCTCCGCATGGCTGCCGAGGGCCACGATCCGAGCGAGGAGCTGGTAGGCATTGCCCGAGAGCAAGGTCTCGCGCACCGGCGCGACCACGCGGCCGCCCTCGACCCAGCGCGACGACTTCGCGACGCCGGAAAAGTCGCCCGAGGCCGGATCGACCGACCCTGAGAAACGTTGGACGAGGAGTCCACGGCCGAGGGTCGCGAGCAGCCCATCGCGCGTGCCGCCGCTCCCCGGTGCGACGTGGATCGCGTGCGCGCCGAGGCTCGGCACCCCGCGCGCGCCGCCGCGCGCGTGCCCGGTCGAGAGCCGGTTCTCGACGGCCGCCGCGTAGCCGTTGTAGAGCCAACCGCGGAGCCAACCGTCCTCGACGAGCGCGAAATCGCGCGTGGGTTGGCCTTCGCGATCGAAGCTGCCCGCGCCCGCCAGATCGACGTCGTGCGGACGGTCGTGGATCGAGAACCCTGCTGCCGCGATCCGTTCGCCGAGACGTTTTCCGAGCGCGCTGC
>JAYTBY010000195.1:0-4357 GCA_043736755.1 Planctomycetota bacterium
CGAACTGGCCGAGCTGCGGTAGGCCGAGCTCCAACTCGGAGTGCTCCCCGAACGTCGTGGCTCCTGACCGAGGACTGAGGAGCGACGCGGGAATCCGAGTGAGACCGCGCCGATGGCGGACGCTCGCAGCCCTCCAGAGAGAAACGGACGATCTGCCGCACAACGGAGGCGATCGGCACGCCACGCTCGAGTGCGGGCTCGTAGCTCCATAGCTCCAGCGTCTCGACGGCCGCTCGGTCGAGGCGCGCAACACCACTCGACTCCAGGACGACGACGTGCGCGACGCTGCCATTCGCGCTCACGTGGATGCCGCACACGACCGACCCCTGTTCATTGCGCCGGCGTGCTGTCGCGGGGTACGCCGGGTGCGGCGCCTCGATGGCACGGGGCGGGCGATCCTCGAGTGCGCTCGCGATCGAACCGGCCCCCGAGTTTGCGGGGCCATCCGTCCCAAGTGATGGCCGGCTCACTCCGTCGCTTCGGCCGGATTGCCCGCCGTCCACAGCCGCGATTCCCGACGCAAGGCCGGTGGTGTGTCCCGCCGCGCCGCTCGAGCCCGCCTCAGCGCGCGCTCGACGTGAGTGGACACGCGTGCTGCCGCGGCCGACGTCGAGCCCCGGATGGTCGACCGACGCGAACGGCTCGAACGCGTGTGCGGCTTCGAGCTGAGACGCGGGATCGTCGGACCACGCATCCCGGTCGAGCGGCGCGCCCGACGCAGCAACCACAGGGAATTCCGCGGGTATTCCGCTGCGCATCGGCTCGCTGATCCTGATCGTCTCGGCCGAGCTCACGGTCGAGGGCTTCCGCCGCAGGTCGAGACGCAGCGGCCGCGAGTCCTCGCTCGGACCCGCGTCGCGCCCGCCGCCGGCCATCACGAGTCCCGCTCCAGAGAGGAGGCACGCGTGCAGGCCGATCGACAGCGCGAGCGGCAGGCCGAGGCTTCGCGTCTTCGCGTTCAGAAGACCCACGCCATTCCGACGACGACCCCGAAGCCTGGCGCGTCGAAGCCCGAACCGTGCACGCGGTAGGCCTCATCGAGGATGTTGTGGAGGCCGATGTTCCACGTCGAGCCTCGCTGCGCGCCGAGTGGGCCGCCGAAGTCGAGATCGAGCCTCTCCCACGATCCCGTCCCATCGGGATCGATGCGCGGGTCGGTCAGGTCGTCCGGGTTCAGCTCGTCCTGGCCATCGGCCAGCGTGAGCCGCAACTCGGCCCACGTGAACCAGGACCAGCGCGGCACGAGCGGATCGTAGGACAGCCCGACGTATCCGAAGAGCGGCGGGATTCGCCGCGCAGGCACGTCGTCGTACGTGGCTTCCCCGGTCGTCGGGTTCACGGTGTCGTCGTACTGCGTGCCGATCGTCCACGTGGCGCCGCCGCGCAGCGCGAGGTCGGCCGTCTCGTCGCCGAGCTTGCGTTCGAGCGCGAGCTCCGTGCCGTAGATCTCGACGCTCCCCGTGTTGTCACGCAGATACGTCTCGTCGCCCGTCGTGTTCGGATCGCCCTCGTCGATGAGCCGCCGACCGATCGCGTCCTCGAGGAACGTCGCGTATCCGACGATCGACGACTTCCACGTGCCGCTCGCGTGCTCGAGCCCGAGCTGAGCCGTCAGCGCCTGCTCCGGATCCAGCTCCGGGTTCGCGAGTTCCGTCCCGCCGTAGATCGTCGAGTTCCGCGCCAAATCGTCGAGGTGCGGAGCGCGAAACCCCTGCGCGACGCCGGCCGTCGCGCGCCAGGTCTCCGATACGTCGTAGCCCAGACCCAACGACGCCGTGAGCGCGTCGAAATCGCCCGATTCCTCCGGTCCGCCGTCCGGTCCGCTCGTGAATTGGTCGTAGGCGAAGTGGAAGTACGAGTAGCGCACGCCGACGGTCACGTCGACGGGATCGAAGCTCGCGATCTCGTCAGACACGAACACGCCGGTGGTGAGGTACTCGGAACCGGGCGCGAACGGCGGCTGGCCGGGCGTCGATACGCCGGTGTTGACGTTGACGTTCGTGCGCGAGCTGTCGACGTCGTCGAGCTCGGCGTCGATGCCCCAAGAGAGGAGGTGGTCGTCGCTGACCGCCTTGCGCCAGTCGACGCCCACCACCCAGGCGGTGATGTCGTCGGTCTCGAGACGGCGCTGCGTCGAGCCCGTGTTGCGCTGCTGGCGGTCTTCGGTGTAGTTGCGCAGCGCGAGTCGCGCTTGGAATCTGTCGGCGAAGCCGCCGATCTCCGCGTCCTCGAAGGCGACGAGCAATTGCTGCTGGTCCTGACGCGTGAAGAGGAACTCCGCGCTCGACGGCTGTGTCTGACCGAAGCCCACGTTGAGTCGGTCCGTCCGCGGCACGTCGTAATCGCGATGCGCGCTGGCGGAGACCCGCACCGAACGCCAGCGGTCGATGCCGTGCACCCAGGACCCGAAGAGGCCAGCGCTGTCGTAGCCCGTGTTGTCGACCTCGCCGTCGCCCGACTGCAAATCGTTCCACTGCGACCACGAGCCCGAAGCGAAGAACCCGTCGGTATCCGTCGACCAAGCTGCGTGCGGTGAAAGCCGGTAGCCGTTGTTCACGCTCTGGTAGACGCCTTCGATTCCGACGTCGAGCCCGTTCGCCGCGCCTTGCGCGTCCGCGCTGGCCGGCTGGCGACGCTTCGTCCAGATGAGGATCGTGCCGCCGATCGCGTCCGAGCCGTACTGAACGGAGCCGGGCCCGCGCAGGACCTCGACGCGCTCGACGATCGAAGGGTCGATCGTGTTCAACGACTGATTCGGCCCGAGGCGCGTCGACGCGTCGTTCAGGCGCACGCCATCGACGACGATGAGGACCTTCTCGCCGATGAACCCGCGCAGGATCGGTGCGCCGCCCCCGAGGTTCGTCTCTTGCAACCAGACGCCGGCCCCGGCGGCCTTCTCGATCATGCGCGGCAGCGAGCGCTCGCCCGTGCGAGCCAGATCCTCGGCGGTGAGGACGGTGACGCTGCCGGCGGCCGAGGTCGCGGGACGCTCGGCGCGGGGCGCGGTGACGAGGATGTCGGGCGGGGGAGCGTCCTGGATGAGAAGGGGCATCGTGACGTGTCTGGATCCGGGGGCCTGTCCAGTAACGAGCGCGGGCGGAGTGCGCGGCGACAACGGAATCCCGGATTCCGCGAGCACGGTTGGCCGGCCAGCGGGCGGGACGACGGAGCCTCCGCAGATATCATCCGCCACCCCGATGCAACCCCAGCACTTCCGCTATCACGAGGATCAAGGCGTCGCCGTCCTCCGCCTCGACCGGCCTGAGCGGCTCAACGCGCTCACCTTCGACAGCTATCGCGAGCTCACGGACACGTTCGCGACGTTGCGCACGAGGACGAGCGTGCGCGCCGTCCTCGTCACCGGCACAGGTCGCGCGTTCTGCACCGGCGGAGATCAGCGCGACATCATCGCGCCGCTCCTCACGGCGACCCCGGCGGAGCTCAATGCGTTCACGCACATGACGTGCGAGCTCATCGCGAACGTGCGGCGACTCGAGAAGCCCGTCGTCGCGGGGCTCAATGGCATCACGTGTGGGGCGGGGGCGGTCTTGGCCGCGGCCTGCGACATCCGCATCGCGGCGGAGAGCGCGAAGATCGCGTTCCTGTTCACGAAGGTCGGGCTGTCCGGCGCGGACATGGGCGCGGCGTGGCTCTTGCCGCGCATCGTCGGGATGGGGCACGCGAGCGAGATGCTCATGAGCGGTGATTGGGTCGATGCGCGCCGCGCGTTCGAGATGGGGCTCTACAACCGCGTCGTCGCGGACACGGAGCTCGCGAGCGTCGCGTTCGAGTGGGCGCGCGGTCTCGCGGCCGGGCCGGGCATGGGGCTCGCGGTCACGAAGCGCATGTTGAACGCCGAGGCTTCCATGACGTTCGAGCAAGCGATGGCGGCCGAGGGTTGGGTGCAGGCGGAGTGCATGGAAAGCCCCGACTACGCCGAGGGATATCGCGCTTTCATCGAGAAGCGTGCGCCGGACTTCGCTGCAGCGGCAGCGGCCGCGGGGGCAGGAGCAGGAGCAGGGGCGGCGACGACGACGACGGCGACGGCTGCAGCTGCGGCGGCTCGCGCGCGGAGCAAATCGTGAGCGACGCGGTGGGGCTCGCGGACCTGCGTGCGGCAGCGCGCGCCGTCGGTGAAGCGGTCAGTCCGCATCTCGAAAACGTGAGCGAGGACGTGGCGGCGCGGCTCGCGCTCGCGGCGCTCTCCGAGGCCGGGCTCACGCGTTGGACCGTGCCCGCGCGCGACGGTGGCGCGAACGCGAGCGGGTTGTGCTCAGCGGACGAAGTGTCGACGCGTGCGTTGTGTGCGCTGCGCGACGAGCTCGCGTGGCACTCCGCGATGCTCGACGTGATGCTC
>JAYTBY010000196.1:0-4356 GCA_043736755.1 Planctomycetota bacterium
CACGCCTTGCCGGAAGACTCCTAAAGCGAGATCCGCGCCCTCGTGCCTCGCGATGATGGGGCGGCGTGAGGAGGCGGAACGCGACCAAACCTGGCTGCGAAGCCGCGGCGAACGCCTCACGCGCCATTCGGACCCTTGGATCGCGACACCATCGTGCCCCGCCTGGCGATCAGTTGAAGGCTAACACGAGTTCCGCGCCCGACTCGACGCGACCATGCAACTCGATTGCAGTTCCGCCCGCGTGGGGCACTTTCACCGCATAATCGCCGGGAGCGAGGTCCCAAGCGACGAGGTCCGCCCCGCTGCGTGACAACTCGCGCGGGAATCCGGCCGCGTTGACGAGCTTCGCGTTCGAACTCGCTGCGTCGCGAATTCGCAGCGTACCCGTGCGCTCGAGGCGCACGTCGCCGAGATCGACGCGCTCATCCGTGCCGAATGCGCGCTCGCCCAAGAAAAGCGGTGCGCGGCCGCTCGGCCACGCGACGAGCGCGTACGTCCCGGGATGCACGTCGCCCTCGATCCGGCCATCCGGCTTCGAATCAAAACGCTGCTCCGCGCCGGAGGCTTTGCGCACCACCGTGATCGAGCCTTGTAGGAGAGCTCCCGAGGCATCGAGCAGTCGCGCGCGCAGGAATCCGCGCTCGACCTGGACGCGCAACTCGGCGTCTTGTGCGCCGGCGCGGACTCCATCGAGCGCGCCGAGCACCGCACCATTCCACGCAGCGCGCGCACGCAGCTCGAGGCGATACGTCGCGCCCGGAGCGCTCGGCACCGTGAAGCGGCCGTCCTGTCCGGTCCAACACTGACGCAGATCGGGCGCCGCGGGTCCGGTCCAAGAGTCTGGAATTGCCGCCGATTCCGCGTCCTCGCGCACGGCCTTCACGAGCCACGTCTTCGAGACACCGCCGTGCGCGGAGCGTGACGTCCCGCGGATCACGAGCGCGTGCTCGAGTCGCGGATTCCACTCGAACGTCTGGCCACCGTGCACGACGCCACGCGTCTCGGCCACGGGTGCGTCGGGTGCCGTGCGGGCGCTGAGCACGAACGGTCCCGCCGGAACGCCGAGGATTTCGAAGCTGCCGTCGGTCGTGGAAGTCGTCCGCAGCGGCTCGGTGAGTCCGTCGACGCGCGCTTCGAGGACGGCGGCCACGGCCACGATGCCGTCCGAGTAGTGCGCGACGCCGGCGAGTCGACCTCCGTCCTGGAGCTGAACGAGCGTACCGACGTCGAGGACGGCGAGCTCGCGCCGTGCGTGGTTGCGTGCTTCCACAGCGATGTGACGCGTGCGCGTGAGGTCGATTGCGATCTCGATCCGGCCGTCGACGTCCGCAACGGCGCGTGCGCCGCGGCGCGCGAGCACGAGCGATCCATCGGCACGAAACGTCGGCTCGCCCAGCTCCTCGGCAGCCGTGACGACCGCGCCCTCGATACGCGCGCCGCTCGCATCGACGACGGTGAACGCGAGCGGGACGACGCGGTCCTCGAGGACGAAGCGCAATTCGGCCGCGGTCGTGCGCGCATGTCCGGGCGTTCCGAACCAAATCGCGCTGGAATTCGGCCTCGCATCCGCTCGCGCCCACACGGGCATCGTGCGCGCCGCATCGCGCAGCACGAATCGTCCGTCGGGCCCTGTGGGCGCCGATATCCGACGCGGCGCCGCGCACGGATTGGGGCCTGATTCGACGATCGCGTTCTCGACCGGCACGCCGTGCGGATCGACGACGATGCCTGTGAACTCGATCCCCGCTTCGAGCTTGATCGCGATGTCCGCGCGCTGACCGGGAATCACGTCGGCGCGCGCTTGCATGCCACCGCCATCGAGGTGCGCGCCGACGCGACCGACCGCGACGCGCGGGAACTCGGCGATTCCGGCAGCATCCGTGAAGCGCACGAGCACGCGCTCATGCCACAGCGGATCGCCCCACGCGAGCAGATCGATGTGCGCGCCGACGACCGCGCCGCCGAGCGCATCGACGACGCTGACGCGCACCGATCCCGTCGTCGGCGCAGCGATGTCCTTCGACTCGATCGCGGTCGGCGGGAGAGCGGCCACTTCTTCGGCGGCGCTGGCGCGCGAGCGAGCAGGCCCGCCATCGAGCTCGACCACCTTCGGCTCGCGCGGCACGGATCCGTCGGGTCCCAAGTCCACGTCGGCACGCGCGGAGTTTCCGCCGAACCAGGCGACACCGACGACGCCGGCGAGAACGACGGCAGCGGCTGCGACCGTCAGGCCGACCTTGGATGTACTGACGGCGGCTGGAATCGCGCTCGCGGGCAGCGCGTTCTTGCGCGCAGCGTGCTGCAACACTTCGCGGCGCACGGCGGCCAGCGCGTTGCGATCGAGCATCGCCGCGAGTCCGAACGCGAACCCCGACGGCAACGAACGTCGCACGATGCGCAGGCCGCGGTGCAACTGCGCGCGCACGGTCCCTTGCGGTCGTCCGAGCTGGGCCGCGATCTCGTGCGGCTGTTTCCCCTCGGCCAAGTGCGCGACGAGGACCTCGCGATAGGTCGCGGGCAAATCGGCCAGCGCGCGCGCGACGGCGTCCTGGACCTCGCGTGCCTCGGCGTCGTCGGGTTCGTGCTCGGCACCGGCTACGTCCGCGATGACGGGCTCTTCATGCCGCGTCGCGCGCCGACGATTCATCAGCCGCGCCTGATTGATCAGGATGCCCATCAACCAAGGCACGATCGGCCGCGTCGCGTCGAACGTGTCCGCGCGCTCGATCGAGGCCAGGAACGTCGACTGGACGATGTCGTCCGGGTCGACCCCGCGGCCGGCGACGTGGCGGGCGACGCGCATCATCTCGGGTGAGATCTCGTCGAAGAGCTTCGCGAGGGCCGACAGGTCCCCTTCCCGCCGATAGCGGTCGAACAGGGCCGAAAGTCGCGGGTCGTGCATGGTCAGCACGCTCTTATCCCAATCGAGCGAAGCGTTGCGGGGTAGTGCGAGGCTGGATCCGATGTCCCGCAAAGGGGATCCTGCGGCCCTTGGACGCCGGTTTCAGACTGCTCATCCCGCTCGATTTCGCCACGGAAAGCCGCGCGGTACCGGCGTCGGCCGTGCTGTTCCTGCTCGTGCTCGCTCCACTGGCCGGAAGGGTGTTCCTGGCTTGGCTCCCACCGGGTCTTCCGGGACGGCATGCGCCGCGCGATCTCCCGGCGACTTGGGCCGCGAGCTTCCTGATCGGCCTGACGTGGTTCGCCTGGATCGAGACGGTCGTTCCGCGCGGGCCCTTGGCCTTCGTCGCGTTGGGGATACCCGCGCTCGCGCTCGTTGCTCGGATCCTGACATCGCCCGCGGGACTCATTCCGCGACACGAGCCCGTGCCGGAGCGCGCACCGATGCTCGGTCGGTTCGGTGTCGTAATCGCCGTCTTCGCCAGTGCTTGGATCGGCACGCGCGGTGAGGTGTTCGACGCGGGCGGGTTGACCGGGACCTCGTGTTTCGCGGCGGCATTCCTGCTGAATGAGGCGCTGTCGATCGCCCGAGTTCCGAGCTGGATTCGAGTCTTGGCATTGACGCTCAACGCGCTCGCCCTCTTTGTCGCTCGGACCGGGGACGAAGCGACAACGATCGCTGTTCTTGGAGCCTGCGGCATCGCACTCGGCGCCGTCGGTTGGATTCGCCGTGGCGATCGTAGGGCGCTCGCGCTCGCGAGCATCGCGATCCTTCTCCTTGCTCATCTCGGACCGAGCGGGATTCCGATCGCGCTCGGGACCGGGGTGTGCCTCGTGATCGCGAGCGCGAAACCGTCGCGACGCTTGGCGTTTCTGTGGATCGCAGGTGCATTCGTCGTCGGCGTGCTGCCGCGGCTCGGCCTCGGAGCGGACGGCACGACAGCCGGCGTCGTCGAACAGGATCCCGAGTGGTTCGAACGCGTCCCGATCGGCGCCCTCTTGGTGATCGTCGCCGTGACGGTCGTGCTGCGCATTCGTCGCGATCCTCCAGCTCTGAATCCGTCGGGTGCGCCACTCCATCGCGAGATCGAGATGCTGACTTGCGGTGCGTTCTTGGCTCACTTCCTCGTGCCCGCGATCGGCGCGCTTCCGGTCGCGTGGACGACGCGTCTGATGCCGCTTCCAGAGCCCACCCTGTCGTTCCGCGTGCTCCTGATCCTCGTCGCCGCGATCGCGCTGGCACGCGCACTCGAACGCCGGCCGCGTACGACATGAGCGAGATCGAGGACCTGCGCGCGGATCCATCCGCGGAACCTCAGCCGGCACCGCTCGCGCGCGGAGCGTTCGAGCCGGCGTTCGACGCAGCGCGACACGGAGCGACGTTTCGGCGCGCGCTCGAACGGTTGCTGCTCGAGCTCGACGAGGAGGGCGCGGACAAGCTCATGCAGATGCTGC
>JAYTBY010000197.1:0-4355 GCA_043736755.1 Planctomycetota bacterium
CCTCTCGAACGATTCGTGCTGCCCGTGCGTCGCTTCGCCCAGTGCGACTACACGCACGCCCTCGAGGCAGTCCTCGAACTCGCGGAAGGCGCGCGCTTCGTCCGCGAGCGGGATGGCTGTGCGCGTGAGCCACGTCGGCACGTCGAGCATCTCGGGCGCGGACGCCGCGCAGGCCGGGAAAAGCAGCGCGAAAGCAGCGATCCGCATCGTCGTGGACACCCTCTGCGCAGAGCACGCGCGCCGCAGCGTCGATCGTGACGAGGCCCGAGCGCGCGGGACAGGCATCACGTCGTTCGACGTGTGTAGGCGCGGAACTGGAAGCGTCCGCGCAATGCGCGCACGCTCGGTAACGACTCGGCGACTCGCAAGACCGCGGCGCCGAACCGGGCCACTCCGCGCGCGCGCTCCGACGAATTCCGCGCGCGAAAATCGATCTCCTCGGGCGGTGGCGCGGCGTGCAAGCCGAGCGTGCCTGACTCGGTCAGTCCTGCCGCGCGCGCGTACCCGTCCACGTCGCGCGCGCGCAGCGAGCGGAACGGACCGATGCTCGGATCCGGCGCGAGAACGTACTCCACGCCGCCGAGTCCGCCGCGGCGCGCGCGCGCCCACTCGGCGAGGTCGTGGTACGAGCCGGCGTTCACGAAGCCGAGGAACAGTGTGCCGCCCGGCTTCAACCAGCGCGCCATGTCGGCGACGAGGCGCGGGCGATCGGCCGCGCGCAGGTTCTCGAGGCGGAAAACGCACGAAACGACGTCGTACGCGCCGTCCGGCGGATTCGCGAGCCGTGACGAAGTGCTCGGCCATCCGAACGTCGCCGCGCGCGGACGAACGCGTTGTGCGACGAAGTCGGCAACCTCACTCGTGCGCTCGACGATGTCGAAGCGATACCCCGGTCGCAGCTTCGCGAGTCGTTCGGTCACGATGCCCGTGCACGGAAGGACGTCGAGCCAGCGCGGCGCGTGCGCCAAGTCCTGCACAGCCTCGCGACCGTTCGGCACGAGCGTGTCGAGCGCCGTCTCGAGCGCCGCGACTTCCCAAGTGCGCGGTTTGTTGTGACGCAGTCCGTTCAGCACGCGCGCGCGCTGGTACACGGCGAGCAAGTCCGCGTCCCAGTCCTCCGGATCGGGCGAGCCCGGAATCGGTTTGCCCGCATAGTGATTCCAATGCGCGACGTGCTCGAGCGGGCGTCGCTTCGGGCCCGAACGCGGCGGATTCGCCGGAAATCCGAGTGCCAAGACGGCGACGACGAGTCGATCCTCGGGCAGGCCGACGACCTCGCGTACTTTCTCGCGATCGCCCGTCTGCGTGATCCAGAACGTGCCCAGTCCGAGCACGTGCGCGGCGAGGCTCATGTTCATGGTCGCGGCGCTCGCCGATTGGATGTTGGCCCACGCGTCCTCGCTGAAGTCGCGGCCGTAGCTGACGATCACGTTGACGGGCGCGTTGCCCATCTGTGTCGAGAGCGCCGCGAGTCGCGCGTTGATCGCGGGATCGTCGACGACGACGAAATCCCACATCTGGTAGTTGCACGAACTCGGCGCCCAGATGCCGGCGTGGAGAACTTGGGTGACGAGTTCGCGCGGAACCGGATCGCTCTTGAAGCGTCGGATCGAGCGGCGTTCGTAGATCGCGCGCCAGAAATCGAAGGCCGGCGTGGGACCGGGCGCGGCTCCGGAATCGGCCTCGGCGGCGAGCTGCGGCGAGCCCTTGGCCTCTTCGGGGATCCCGGAGCGCTCGACGGAGTTCTCACGCGGCGCATCAGCTTGGGACTCGGACATCGGGCGGCTCGCGAAGTCTACCGCGCAACGGCGCGCGGTTCCGTAGCATCCGCGACCCATGAACTCGTTCCACGTCGTTCTCGCTGCGATTTCGCTCTCGATCCCGTTGTTCGCGGCGCAGTCCGTTCCGACGCCAGCGACGCACTTGGGCCACGCCGTCGGCGCGGATTCTCGACTTCCCGGATGGGACGCCACGCGTTCCTACTTCGAGGCACTCGACGCGGCGAGCGCGCGCGTCGCGCTCGTGAAGGCGGGCAAGACGCAGGAGGGACGCGACCTCGTCCTGGCCGTGATCACGAGCGAGGAGAATCACGCGCGGCTCGGCGCATTGAAGGAGCACGCGCGCGTGCTCGCCGATCCGCGCGGCGCGAAATCGGCTCAGATCGACAGCGCTCTCGCCGACGGCAAGGTCTTCGTGATGATCTCGTGCGCGATGCACGCGACCGAAGTCGCCGCGCCGCAGTTCGCGATGCAGTTGGCGCATCTCCTCGCGACGTCCGACGAGGCGCCGTGGGCGGATGCGCGGCGTGAACTCGTCGTCCTCCTGATCCCGAGCACGAACCCGGACGGCCAAGATCACGTGGCCGAGTGGTACAGCCGCATCGTCGGCACGCCGTTCGAGGACGCGGGGCTCACGAAGCTCTATCAGCTCTACGCCGGACACGACAACAACCGCGACTGGTTCGCGTTGTCGCTGGCCGAGACGCGCATCGTGTCGCGCTTGCTGTACGACGATTGGCGGCCGCAGATCTATTGGGACGTGCACCAACAGGGCTCGCGACAAGAGCGCTTCTTCGTCCCGCCGTTTCGCGATCCGTTGAACCCGAATCTCGATGCGGGCGTGATCGCGGCGATCAACCTGCTCGGCACGCGCGCGCAGCTCGATCTCACGCGCGACGGACTCACGGGCGTCGCGACCGGCGGCACGTACGACATGTGGTGGAACGGCGGGAATCGCAACGTTCCCGTGCGTCACGGCATCGTCGGACTGCTCACTGAAGCGGCGTCGGCGCGACTCGCGAGCCCGATCTTCCTCTCGCGATCCGAGCTGCGCGCTCCGGACGGAACGGGTGCCTACGCGCCGAGCAATTCGTTCCCGTCGCCGTGGCCGGGCGGTTGGTGGCGCATCGGCGACATCGTCAGGTACGAGACGGCATTCGCACGCTCGCTCGTCGCGAGCCTCGCGCGCGAACGCCGATTCTTCCTCGAGAACAGGCTCGAGATCGCGCGGCGCACGATTCGTCGCGGGCTCGATGCGACCCCGCGCGCTTGGGTGTTGCCCGCGGATCAGGACGACGTCGCGGCGGTCGAGCGCTTGGTCGACGTGCTGCTCGCGACCGGTGTCGAACTCGAGGTCGCGAACGCACCCGTCGAGGCCGATGGTCGCACGTGGCCGACGGGCAGCATCGTGATCCGCCGCGCGCAACCGTACGGCGATCACGTGCACGATCTGTTCGACATCCAGCGCTACCCGACCGGCGCGGAGTCGCCGTACGACGTCGCGGGATGGACGCTGCCGCTCTTGCTCGGCGTGCAACGCGTCGAGTGCGTCGAGCTGCCGACCGTCGCGACGACGCAACGCACCAAGGTCGCGGATCTCGTCGCTGCGTTCAGCGGCCCCGCGAAGTCTCCGGATGGCAAGGCTTCGTACGACTCACGCGACGGCCGCGCATGGAAGCAAGTGTTCGCGGACGTGAAGGCCAAGAAGGCGCTGGCTTTCGGCGTGAAAGACGCTGAGTCCGGCCATTTCGCGCCCTGTGCGCCGGGTGAAGCGGCCAAGACGTTCACCGACGGACTCGAGGTCCGCGCCGGACTGCGCATCGGCCTCTACTCGCCCTGGTCCGGCGACATGGACGAAGGTTGGATGCGCTGGGTGTTCGACACGTTCGGCGTGCCCTACACGACCGTGCGCAACGAAGCGCTGCGCGGCGGCGACCTCGCGCGCGACTACGACGTGCTCGTCCTGCCCGGCACGGGCGCGAAGGAACTCACCGACGGCCGCACGGAAGGCAGCGTGTTCCCCGACTTCGCCGAAGGCCTGGCGCCCGAAGGCTCGGCCGCGATCGAGAGTTTCGTGCGCGGCGGGGGAACGCTGGTCGCCGTGGGCAACAGCGCGCGCTTCGCCGTCGATCAACTGAAGCTCCCGCTCATCGACGCGACGACGGATCCGGACGCGAAGGACTTCGCGTGCCCCGGCAGCGTGCTGCGCGCGATCCCCGAGTTCGGCGCTCCACTCACCGCCGGTCTGCCCGAATCGCTCGCGATCTTCGGCTCCCGCCCGCAAGCCTGGCGCGTGATGAAGGAGAAGGAACGCGAGACCGCCGGCGTGGCCGACGCGAAGGTGGACATCCTATTGCGCTACGCACCGACGCAGACGCTCCTGTCCGGCTGGATCCAAAAACCCGAAGCGATCGCAAACCTTCCCGCGTGGTTGCGCGTGCACCACGGCCGCGGGCAAGTGCATGTCTTCGGTTTCCGCCCGCACTACCGCAGTTGGTCGCAACAGGCCTTCCAACTGTTGTTCCGCGCGCTGACGCTGCGGTGATGGATGTCGGTGTCAGTCGAATCCATCCACGA
>JAYTBY010000198.1:0-1973 GCA_043736755.1 Planctomycetota bacterium
GACGTAGAGGTTCTCGAGCAACCATCTCAGCCTGAACGCGACGCGGATCTGCGCGTACTTCCTGCTCCCGTGCGCCGCTGGTTGATGGCGGACGAGAGCCTGCACGACGAAGGCGACGCGCTGAATCTCGCGCGCGATCCGCGGCCGTTCGGTGTGTGGAACATCAAGCTGATGAAGTGCGGCGGAATCGCGCCGGCCATGCGCATCGCGGAGGTGGCGGCACGGAACGGGGTCGATCTCATGTGGGGCTGCATGGACGAGAGCGAGATCGGCATCGCGGCTGCGCTGCACGCGGCATTCGCGTGTCCAGCGACGCGCTACCTCGATCTCGACGGCAGCTTCGACCTCGCGCGCGATCCGGCGCGCGGCGGCTTCGAGCTGGTCGATGGGTGCTTGCGTACGTCCGGTCGTCCCGGGCTCGGCGTGGAGGTGACGCTGTGAACCACGCAACACGACGCGACGTGATCCGTGCAGCCGTATGCGCGCCGATCGCTTGGTTGCTCGGCGCCTGTGCCGTGACACGACGCACGCAGCGCCTCGACCTCGTCGTTCACGGCGGAACGCTGGTCGACGGTACGGGCGCTGCTCCGCGGCGCGTTGACGTCGGTATCTTGGATGGGCGCATCACCGCGATCGGCGATCTCGATCGCGAGCAGGCTCGACGCGCGATCGACGCGACGGGGCTCATCGTGGCGCCCGGATTCGTCGACCTGCACAGCCACTCCGACCGGTCGATTTTGGAGTATCCCTCGGCGGACTCGCGCATCCTTCAGGGCTACACGACAGAAATCACCGGCAATTGCGGCGGTTCGGCCGCTCGGACAGCGCCTGGGAGCGAGCGCTCGTTCGCCGGAGTTGGCGACTATCTGCGCGCGCTGGATGAAGTTCGGCCGGCGATCCACCAAGCGCTACTCGTCGGACACGGTACGTTGCGCGAGAACTTGGTCGGCGAGGTCGACCGCCTGCTCACGGCGACCGAGATGCTCACGCTGGAGCGCGAGCTCGAACGCGCGCTGGACGAAGGCGCCTTCGGACTCTCGAGCGGGCTCGAGTACGTGCCGGGAACCTACTCGCCGCCCGAAGAGCTGCGCGCTCTAGCCCACGTCGTCGCGCGCCGCGGACGCCTCTACGCATCGCACATGCGCAGCGATGATCGCTTCCTGCTGGAAGCCATCGACGAGATCCTGACGCTCGCGCGCTCGTCCGGCGCGCGCGTGCAGGTCTCGCACCTGAAGTCGTGTGGGCCCAAGAACTGGCCGAAGCTCGACGCCGCGTTCGCGCGCATCGAGGCCGCCGTCGCCGACGGATTCGATGTCCGCGCTGACGCGTATCCGTACACGGCGTACTCGACGGGACTCACGATTCTGCTCGAACCGTGGGTGAAGGACGGCGGCAACGAGCCGATGTTCGCGCGGTTTGCCGACCCGACGTCGCGTGCGCGTATCTGCGGCGAGCTAACGCTGCGCGTCGACAACGAGCCTGGCGGATTCGATCGCATCGTGATCGCCAGCGAATTGTCGGGCGATGATCGCGAGCTCACTGGACTCTCGATCGAAGCGGTCGCTGAGCGTTGGAGCGTCGAGCCGACCGAAGCGTTCTTGCGCTTGCTCGAACACGAACGAGGCGGCATCTCGTACGTGGGTCACGCGATGCAGGAGACTGACGTCGCGCGCGTACTCGCGCCGGGACCGCGCCACGTTCGACGAGCCGCGCGCGACTCCGGACGGGATCCTGCACGTCGTCGTCGCGGGCCGCGTCGCCGTCCAGGATTGTGTTCAGACGGGCGAGCGGGCCGGCACCGCGCTGACGCCGGCCTGAGGCTCTGTCGAGAAGCGCACCTACGCGCTCCGGGACACCTGCGGCGCCGCTCGACGTCGCTCGAAGCCCGTGAATTCAGCACGGTATGCGCTCGACGCGGTCCCCGAATCGCGCGCAGGGATCGAGCTGCGAAGCCCTACCCGCTCCGCTATCCT
>JAYTBY010000199.1:0-1969 GCA_043736755.1 Planctomycetota bacterium
ACGGCGGCTCATCGACATCGGCTAATTCCCTTTCGCACCATCCTATTTCGAACAGGGCACGAGGTAACCGCTCAGGCACTTTTTCAACGGGCTGCTAGCTGATTCTATTACTTGTACGTTGATGGACGGACATGGTCCGTTCTTTAGCCCGCCACGATCTTCAGGGAGCGATCGCGCGCAACCTCATCCCACCCACGCACGGGGCCGTCCCGTACGTCACCACGAGTTGTTTCGTCGGCATGCGCACACCGAAGTCGGGGAACCACTCGGCGTCGACGATCTCGATCGGTGTTTCAGCCACGATCCGCGCCGCAGCCCGGCCGCGGCGAATCGTCACGACTCCGTCGGGGTCGGTCGTCACGCGACAATCGGGGTGGAGCAGGAGCCGCGCGCGCGCGATTTGGCCGGCGCCGCCTTCGACGCGGTCCTCGATCACGATCTCGTCGGGCGTCGCACGGAAGAACCGGCGGTGGATCGGCTCGCCCGCGAGGTGCGCGTAGCCGTCGTGCGTGCCTTCGAGCGCGAAGCCTTCGTTCAGTTCCTGCCAACGTACCTTCCGCACGCGACAGCGTCGGCCGACGCGAAAACTAGACCAGAACTCGCACGCGTCGCGATCGTCGAGCGTCAGCGTGTTGTGACTCTTCGTCGAGCGCGATGCGTCGCGCAGGGCCCCGGGTTGGTACTCGAAGACGCCGGCGTCGACGACGAGGCGCTCTCCCGCCACCGTCCACTCGAACGAGAACGCGTCCGCGTGACCGTGAGCGGGCAAGTGATCCGGCCCGATCGCGCCGCAGTCGGCGACCACGTAGCTCTTCCCCTTGCGGGCGCCGTAGTAGCCGGCGGAGTCGAGTGCGAAGATCGGCCGCGGAATCGGCGAGAAGCGCAGCGTCCGAGCGACGACGCCCTGGATCTCGCTCGGCGCATAGGCCATGTGCATCCCGCCGTCGTTGAAGAGACTGGGCGCTCCGTCGGGATGCGCGAGGTCGGCGACGACCACGGCTCCGCGCACGATCGCGGCGTCGAGTTGATCGCGCAGCAGACCGGGTGCGAGCACCGCGCGGCACTCGATCAAGTCGGCGATCACCTGCGCGTGGTACGCGGGGCTGCGCTCGAAGTGCATCCCGTCGGCGAGCATCTGATCCGTGACCTCGCGCGAGAGTATCGAGGCGCCAAGGCGCGACCAGCGTTGCGCTTCGAAGCCGGTGAAGTACGCGCCGGCCCAGACGAGCGCCTTCGCGTTCTTCAGGATGTGATTGCCGCCCAGGTCGCGCTCGAGATCGGCGGCCAACGTGCGGATCTGTGCCGCGATCGAGCGATCGAGAGCGTCGCGGAACTCCGACGCCAAGCGTTGGGCCCTGCGCGCGGATTGCTGCATCCACACGACCGCGCGCAGCGAGATCACGAAGGGATGCCACGCGTCACGACCGTACGACTCGCGATCGATGCGCGCGATCCAATCGGAGGTCACGGCCTCGAACGCGACGTCGTCGAGCGCTTCGAGCCATTCCATCGCATGGAGGTGGAAGGTGAGGAGCAGCGGAGCGCGCTCGATGTGCGCGAGCTTCCAGTCGAACGGCGAAACGAGCGGAACGCTCGTCCCGATGAGCTCCAGAGTCGCGTGATCGTCGTGCGCAGCCGCGAGGTGCATCCGCGAACGGAACACGGGGATCGGCGGCGTCGCTGAACGCGGCGGAGCGGCACGCTCCGATCGCGCGCCGAACAGGTTGGGTCCGCCAAACTTCTCGATCCACGCACGCCGCGCCAGCTTGTGCGCGCGCCGCACGAGCTGACCCGGTTTGTGGTGACGGACACATCGCACGAAACGGAACGCTTGCTGCATCGCGCTTCGGCTAGGCCGCTCCGACGTGGGCACGCATCGCGGACCCGAGACGCGCACCTACGAGGTCGACGATTCGCTCGCACGCGCGGCCGTCACCGTACGGATTGATCGCGCGCGCCATCGCCGTGC
>JAYTBY010000200.1:0-4339 GCA_043736755.1 Planctomycetota bacterium
GGTGCGAGTCGCGCACGAAGGCTTCTTGAGCGCAGCGTTCACCCTGGCCGACATTCCGCCTAGTCCGTGGCCCATCGTCCTCCTGCGCGGAACCACCGCGAAGCATACCGTGCGCGGGCTCGTCGTCGACGCGACGGGAGCGCCCGTGGCGGCGGCGCGCGTCGCTCTGGGCATCGACACGACGAAGAGCGCGGAGGACGGCACGTTCGTCTTCGATCTCGAGGATCTGGCGAGCTGGAACAAGCGATTCGGTGTCGATGCCAGCGTGCTTCGCGCCTTGAAGCCGGGCTTCCAACCCGCCGAGTTGCGCGCCGTGACCGACACCGAAGGCGCGCGCTGGCCATCGCCGATCGTGCTCCGCCTCGGTGCCGAAACGCTCTCGATCCGCGGTGAAGTGCGCGAAGCGGACGGCCCGGGACGTGCGGGAATCCAGGTGTGGATCTCGGACTCGACCACGTTCGGCGCGGGACGTGAAGGTCCCGAGCAGCTCGAGAACCTGCTCGCCGGCGTGGAAGATCGCAATTGGCGCTGGGTCGAAACCGACGCAGACGGTCGCTTCGAGATCGGCGGCCTCGTCGCGCGCGACTACACCCTCTCGGCGATGGACCCCACGACGCTTCTTCGCGCCGAGTCGCGACCGATCCCCGCGGGTTCGACGGGCATCGTCTTGCGCATGCCGGCGGAAGGCTTGTTCCTACGCGTCGCTGGCGTCGTGCGAGGTTACGACGGAGCCCGGCTAGCTGGTGTGAGTGTCGGACCCATGTGCGACACGTTCTGCGCGCGGCTCGACGCCCAAGTCATCTCGACGAGTCACGCCCGACTCGAGCGTGTGATCACCGACGCCGACGGTCGCTTCGCACTCTCACGCGTGTCGCGCTCGCTCGTCTACCTGCGCCTCGATGGCGATGCGATTCTGCCTCTCGAATACGGCCGCTATCATGCGGGTGAAGCTCGATTCGAGGGCGTGGAGGTCCGTGAACTGCCCATGGATCACATCGAGGATCTCGACATCCGTGTCGAGCGGCGCGCACGTTTGCAAGTCGAGCTCGCGGATCCATCTCGCGCCGATGCCTTCGCGCTCCTCGACGAACGTGGCATCGCGGTCGAACTCTCGACCTTCAACGCCACGGGACGCGAGGAGGGACTCAGCGCCACGATCGTCGAGGGTCGGTCGAGCGTTGTGACTGGTACCGATCGCGCGCGGGCGCTCGTACTCCGGCGAGGCGGCGTAGAGGTGTTCCGCACGACGGTCGCGCTCGTGCACGGCGAAACTACGACGTTGCGGCCCTGAGAGTCGGTCCGCACCGAGGCGGCTGCAGTCGTGCGAGAGACCACGCGCTGTCGGTGACAACCAACCGGAGAGTCAGCGCAGCTCCGACTTCCCCGAGAGCGCGCGCAACATCGTCGTGAGTCCGAGCAGGACACGCAGCGAGCCGCCGGCGTGGTTGCCGCCGCGCGCGGACTCGCGGCGGCCGAGCATGAAACCGTGCGGGCGTCCGTACTCGGCGATCGTGCTGCGCAGCACGGCGGTGTAGAGCGCGCGCGTCGTGTCGGTCGTGGCGCCGAGGTCCGCGGCGTACGCGGCGGCGAGTCCGTTCAGGAGGTTCTGCGGCGTCCCCGGCATGTCGCCAACTTGCAGCGCGGTCTTCGGCGAGTAGTCGAAGATCGTCACGTCGCCCCACGCGCCGTTCCCGTACTGCTCGCCCTGGATGTGCGCGCGGATCGCGGCGTGCACCGCGACTTCGAGTTCGGGACGAAGCTTCGGCTCCACACGCGCGAGGTCGGCGGCGATGCGCCAACAACGCACTTGATCCGCGGCCAAGTTGCCGCCGAATCGCGTCGCATCGCTCCACGGGATCAGGAAGTGAAGCATCCCCTCGACCGCGAAGCGTTGGAACGAAAGATCGGTCTGGCTCGCCCGCGCGATCGTCGCCGCACGGGCGCCGTAGTGTCCGAAATCGTCGTCGAAAGCCGGGTCGATCGCGTCCCAGTCGCCGGCCCAGTGGTGGGCGTACTCGAGTGTCGCCAGGGCCTCGCGGGCGGGACGCGCGAATCGTTCGTCGCCCGTCAACGCCGCGAGTCGCGCGAGCTGGCACGGGACGTCGAGCCGACGCAAGCGGTTCACGTTCGGGTTCACGGCACCCGTGCGCGGCACGTAGCTCGCGGCGACCTCGCCGTCGGGCAGCAATCCGCGCGCGAGCACGGTCTCACCGATCCGCACGGCCGCGGCGCGTGCGCGTGCGCGAAACGGTTCGGGTCCCTCGCGCGCGACGTCGATCAAGAAGGCGAACGCGAGCGCGATCTCTAGCGGACGATCGTCGACGCGCTCGTCGGTCGTCGCGTTCCACAGGCAGGGCAAGCCTGTCTCCGGATGCAGTGCGAGCGACAAGACGTCCTCGAGGTAGCGCGAGAGAAACGCACTCCACCGCGGAGATTCGTGCCCGATCGCGGCGTCGAGCAAGTTCTCTTGCAGCGGGAAGAAGGCCCACGCCGGATCGACGGGTCCGAGCTCGACGCCCGTGACGACGTCGAAACTGCGCGCTACGAAGGCGGTCTTGCGCGGACCCGCGACATCGAGCGCGCGCTCTTCCCAATCGGCGAAGATCGTGTCGAGCACGCCGACGATTTCGGCGCGCAAGGCGGTTTCGTCCGGGCACGGCAGCAGCATGATCGCGCGCACGTCGTCCCAGCGCGCCGTTCCCGAGCCGTCGCCTTCGAGTCGCAGGAGGAACCGCGGCGTCGGCGGTTGTTTCAGCTCGCGCTCGAGATCCGCTGCGAGGATCGTGAACTCGCGCTGGCTCTCGCTCGCGACCCCGACGGGAAAGCGCGCGATCGAGCCCGAGCCGTCGACGACGACCACGACGCCCAATCCGCGCACGGTGCCACGAATGACGAGCCCGCTCACGAGCGGCGCGAACGCGGCGAAAGGTTGCTCGGCGTGCTCACCGGGTCCTGTGCGCAGACTCGATGCGCCGCCCAGGTCCGTCTCGATCTGTTCGACACCGCGCGCGCTGCGCCACCAGGGGATCCGGCGCGGGCTCGTTGCGAGTCCGCGTTCCTCGAAGCTGCCGTTCGAAAGGGCGTCCCACCCGAGCGTGCGTTCGGGCGCGGACTTCGTGGAGCCGGACGCGAGCACGGGCGCCGCGAATCCCAGGGACAGAACAGCCAGGACGCCACGGGCCGCAGCCCAAGCGCGAGCAACCCCTGTCAGACGGCATCCCATGCTGGCTATCTTGTCGCGCTTCATCGCCGAGGCCAGCTCGCCCGATGGAATTGGGATCCACCCGCGCCCCTCGCCATGAAGACCCACCGCGTCGTCGAACTCCACGGAGACGGGATCTCCCCCGAACTCTCCCGCAGCGTCCATGCGGTGGCTGATGCACTCGCGTGCCGCATCGAGTTCGTCGCCGTCGACTTGTCCGAGCAGAATCGGAACCGCCGCGGCCGTGCGATCTACGAAGACGCGGCGACCCTCCTCGAAGAGCACAAGGTCGGCATCAAGTACCCGACCGCGACCACGGCCGAGAGCCCGAATGCCGTCCTGCGCGACCGTCTCGACTTCGCGGTGATCCATCGTCCGGTCGCGACGATCGCGGGCATCCGGACGAACTTCAAGGAGCGTCTCGACGTCGACGTCGTCCGCATCGCGACCGGCGGGACGTACGAGGACCCGGGCCGACGCCTGAACCGCGAGACCGCCGTGTCCGTGCGCGTCATCGAGCGTCGGCCCAGCCAGCTCGCGGCGCGCTTCGCGTTCCGACTCGCGACGCGTCGGGGAACGCACGTCGTGTCCGCCAGCAAGTACACGATCCAGAAGGAGACCGACGGTCTCTTCGAAGAAGCCGTGAGCGAAGTTGCGCGAGAATTCCCGCGTATTCCGCACCGCAAGGAGCTCTTCGACTCGCTGCTCGCCGGCATCGTCATGCGCCCCGATCGCTATGCCGTCATCGTAACCCCCAACGAGTACGGCGACTTCCTGTCCGACGCGGCGTGTGGGCTGATCGGATCGATCGGCCTGGGCGACAGCTCGAACTACTCGTTCGACGAAGCGGGAAATCCGCTCGTCGCGATGTTCGATCCTGCGGGGGGAACCGCGCCCGACATCGCCGGCAAGAACATGTGCAATCCGAGCGCGGCGCTCCTCTCGCTCGCCAATCTCCTCGTTCACGTCGGTGAGACCGAAGCGGGCAGCCGAGTGCGCGCCGCCGTCCTCGACGCGATCGCTGACGGTCGTTCGACAGCCGACATCGGCGGCAAGCTCACGACGAGCGAGTTCACGGCCGAGGTCGTGCGACGTTCGGGCCTCGCGCCTTCCAGTTTGGGCTGAGTCTCTGGGGGG
>JAYTBY010000201.1:0-4338 GCA_043736755.1 Planctomycetota bacterium
ATTCCACGAGTGCAGAACGGCATCCGCGATGTCTCCATCGCCGTTGTGGTCCAGCCCGGGCGCCGGCTCGGACGCGGCGAACGTGAGCGAGTCCCGCAGCGCGTACGGTCCATGGATGTCGGGGACCGTGCGCAGGAACCGGATGATGCCGTTCGTGCGGTCCTGCACGACGACGATCGGTGTCGTGCGGCCGTCGCCGTTCAGGTCGATCCCACCCTGTTCGGCCTCGTGCGTCTGGAACGCCAGGATCTCGCGCGACATCGACAACCGATGGACGCCCGCACGCGTGGCGATCCCGAAGTTCGTGGTCACGCCCGTGAATGCGTCGTACTGGGTGACCACGAGATCCTGGGCATCACCGTCGCCGTTCCGATCGAGCGCGCCCTGGTTGCTCTCGGGCACGACGAACGAGATCACGGATCCATCGATCGGCGTCTCCGTGACACCGACCCCGGTCCAGAGCAGCGCGAGACCGGTGTTCGACGTCGCTGCCGTGCGCGAGTCGTGGACGTGGAGGACCAAGTCGAGCGCATCGCCGTCGCCGTTCAGGTCCGTGCCCGAGCCGGCATAGGCCTCGTTCGCGCCGAAGAAGATGCGCGAGCCCGCGATCTTGATGAAAGCCGAGTCTTCGTCCAGCCCGCGCACGGCGAGTCCCACGTTGCGCAGCGTGTCCGACGGAGCGAGCCAAGCGTGCAGCACGAGGTCGTTCGAATCGCCGTCCCCGTTCAGGTCTGCACCCGCGCCTTGTCCGGCCTCCAGAGCGGCGAAGGCGAACACCCCGCCGCCCTCGGGATCCGCCGCGAGAACGAGGCTGGCCAGCGCGAAGTTCTTGATCATGTCCGTCGCGCGGTCGTAGCCGAAGGCGACCTGATCCCAGGCGTCCCCGTCGCCGTTCTGGTCCGAGCCGTGGGCCCACTCGAGGAGTGTGAAGACCGCGCCGCCACGCGCAACGGCGAGACGGCTGACCACCAGGCCGCGGTTGATCGGCGCGGTCTGTCCCACGTGCCACGTGTGGAGCACCAAATCGGCGGTGTCGCCGTCGCCGTTGAGGTCCGCGCCTCCTTGAGCTCCCTCAGCGACGCGCAGGAGGACGTGATCGCCGGCGGTCGGCAATTCGGCGGTGGCCGACGCAACGCGCAAGTTCGTCGTCACACCGGTCACGAGGTCGTAGACGTGCGCGACCTGGTCGACCTTGTCGCCATCCCCGTTCAAGTCGGTCCCGGTGGGTCCGTACGACGCTTCGCGAGCGTCCACGACGCACAAGCGATCCCCGAGCATGGGGACGAGTTGGCTCTGGGCGGTCACGGCGATGCCGGTCGAGGTCACGACGCCCGTCGAGGGCTGCACGAGGTTCACGACCGTGTCGTTCCCGTCGCCGTCGCCGTTCTGGTCGAGGCCCTCCTCGCGCACGAGGACGACGATCCGGTCGCTCTTGCCCCTGGCATGTTCGTAGGATGGCCCGCCGGTCAACCGGAGATTGGTCACCGTCTGCGGTGCAGCCCATGCCGGAGCGTGGAGCAGGGCGATGGGTAACAGGAGCGCAAACGGGATCTTCGAACCAGCCATGGGGCACCTCGGAACCGGGAACGGTGGAGCGCGTGCCAGGTCGCTGAACGACCCTAACCAGGGTACCACCGTGAGTAACGTACTTCGCGACCATCGTCCGGCCGGATTCCGAACGTGGGCGGGCCGCTCTCGGCGTGACGCAGACGGCGCCAGCGATCTCCTCCGCGCGACGATCCTCGTTCGAGCCGATCCGGTGCGCGCCGTTCTGGTTCGCGTGACGCGGAACCAAGCGTCGTGACGCTCCTGCGTGGTTCGCCTACAGGCTAGCATCGCCCGCGCCGTGCAACCGCGTGTCCCGACGACCGAGCCCGTGACGCCGCGCACCGCGGGCGAGATGGTGAAGCTCGCCCGCGAGTTCCTGCAGAAAAAAGGGCTCGAGGAGGCGCGGCTCGAGGCCGAGCTCCTCGTCGCGCACGCGCTCGATCTCGATCGGTTGAAGCTCTTCTTGCAGCACGACCGACCCTTGCGCGAGGAGGAGATCGTGCGCGCGCGCGAGCTGCTCGTGCGGCGTGGCAAGCGGGAACCGACGGCCTATCTCACGGGGAAGCGCGAGTTCTACGGGCGCACGTTCCTCGTCGGCCCGGGTGCGTTGATCCCGCGGCCCGAGACGGAGTTGCTCGTCGATCGCGCGCGTGAGATCGCGCGCGGGCGAGCGGCTTCCGATGTGGCGCTCGCACGCGCCGCGGATTTCGGCACGGGCAGTGGTTGTCTCGGGATCACGCTCGCGCTCGAGATCGAAGGCCTCGACGTGTACGCCGTCGATGCGTCCGAAGCGGCCCTCGCGTGGGCACGTCGCAACGGCGAAGCGCTCGCAGCTCTGCGCGTCGAGTTCGCGCACGGTGACGGCTACGCGCTGCTCGCGCAGCGCGCGCGCGAGCACGGTGCGTTCGATCTCGTCGTCGCGAATCCGCCGTACGTGGGTCGCGAGGAGACCGCCGACCTCGCACCCGAAGTGCGCGATCACGAGCCCGCGTCGGCGCTGTTCGCGCCCGAGGGCGATCCGGATCACCACCTCGTTCGACTGCTCGATCTCGTGCCGACGGCGCTCGCGTCGGGCGGCACGCTCCTCGTCGAGATCGGACACCGCCAAGGCCTGCGTGCGAAGCCGCTCGCAAAAGCGCGAGGTCTCGACGCTCGCTTGCACCGCGACTATGGCGGCATCGAGCGCGTGCTCGAGGTCCGGCGCATCGAGTCGCCGGCTTCGAATCGCGGATAGGGAGTGGCGCGGACCTCCGCATGCGGAGGTCCGATTGCGCGTCGACGGCCAGATCACACGACGGCGCACTTGCTCTCGAGAGCGGCGACCCTAACATCCTCCTAACTGCGAGGGGGAGTTTCAATGGGCCTCAAAAATGGACCGGGTGAGCGGGTTTCGAACGCGGATCCGCGGCGCGGCGGGGCGCGACGATCCCGGTCCGAGGGCGGCGTCGCCGCGATCGTCGCGCGCTTGCGCGAGGATCCGCGTTGGGCGGCGCGCTTCGAGCACTGGCACGAGGTGGGTGCGCGCGTCGCGCGCACAGCGCCGTTCCCCGAGCGACTCGATCCGCGGCTCGTCGAACTCTATCGACGACGTGGATTCGATTCGCTGTACGAGCACCAAGCGCGCTTCGTCGAGCTCGCGCTGTCGGGCGCGGATCCGGCTGCTGGTCGTGACGTGCTCGTCGCGACGCCGACCGCGTCGGGCAAGACCCTGTGCTACGTGCTGCCGGTGCTCGACGCGCTCTACCGCTCGAATGGTTCCGCGCGCTCGTTGTTCCTCTTTCCCACGAAGGCCTTGTCGCAGGACCAGACGACGTCCCTCACGTCGGTCGTCGAGGAATTGGGTGCGCCGTGGCACGCGTACACGTACGACGGCGACACGCCGCCTTCCGTGCGGCGCACGTTGCGCGATCGCGGGCACCTCGTGCTCACGAATCCGTACATGCTGCACGCCGGGATCCTGCCGAACCACGCGAAGTGGTCGGAGCTCTTCCGCGATCTGCGCTACATCGTCATCGACGAAGTGCACACTTTGTCGGGTGTTTTTGGCAGTTCCGTCGCGAACGTGTTGCGGCGGCTCGTGCGCATCGCGCGGCACTATGGATCGGATCCGAAGTTCCTGATGTGCTCGGCGACGCTGCGCGATGGGGCCGAGCACGCGCGCCGGCTCATCGGTCGCGACGTCGAGCTCGTCGACGAAGACGGCTCGCCGTCGGGGCCGCGCACGTTCGGCGTCTACAACCCGCCGATGCTCAACGCGGTCGCTGGCTTGCGCGCGAATGCCCTGGAAGAAGCGCGCGAGCTCGCCGGCGCCGTGTGCGGGCCGAAACACCAGACGATCTTCTTCTGCAAGCGACGCACGTCGGTCGAAGTGCTCACGCGCTACTTGAAGGAAGCGGCGCCGAACCTCGGGCTCACTCCGGACGAGATCCGCGGCTACCGCGGCGGATACTTGCCCGACTTGCGGCGCGAGATCGAGGTGGGCCTGCGCGAAGGACGGGTGAAGGTCGTCGTGTCGACGAATGCGCTCGAGCTGGGCATCGACATCGGTGCGCTCGACGTCGCCGTTCTCGTCGGATATCCCGGTTCCCAAGCCAGTTTCTGGCAGCGCGCGGGTCGTGTCGGTCGCCGACAGAAGCCGAGCCTCGTCGTGCAGATCGCGCAGAGCGATCCGATCGACCAGTACCTGGCAGCGCATCCGGGATCGTTGTTCGAGACGCCCAAGGAACGCCTCGCGCTCGATCCGGACAACCTCGTGATCCTGTCCGAGCAGATGAAGTGCGCGGCGTTCGA
>JAYTBY010000202.1:0-1964 GCA_043736755.1 Planctomycetota bacterium
GCGTTCGGGGCGAAGATTGCCCTGCGACCCACGGATCTCGACCTCGGTCCCGGCGGTGTGATCGGACTGTTGGGCCCCAACGGCAGCGGAAAGAGCACGCTCCTGCGCATCCTCGTCGGTCTCGTCCGGCCCGATGCAGGATCAGCGGTCGTCGCCGGAGCCCCGCTGGTCGGGGACGGCACGGACATCCGACGACGCTGTACCTATGCGCCCGGCGAGCTGGCGCTCTATGGAGAGCAGAACGGCCGCGATCAACTCTACTTCTTGCTCCGCGGTCGCGAGCCCGCCTCGCATCCGCGCGCGTGCGCGATCGCCGAAGAGCTCGGTCTGCCGCTGAGCGCCCGTGTGCGGACGTACAGCCACGGGATGAAGCGTCAGCTTCTGTTCGCGGCGGCACTCGCACCCGCAGTGCCGGTGCGCATCCTCGACGAACCCACCGAAGGACTCGATCCGACGAAGCGCGGGCAAGTGCTCGACCTGCTTGCCGCGGATGCGCGGCGGGGTACCACGATCCTGCTCTCGTCCCACCACTTGGGAGAGGTCCACCGCACCTGCGATCGACTCGTGTTCCTGTCTGCCGGGGCGAAAATCGCGGACGAGACGGCCGAGTCGGTCGCGCGACGCGCGCGGCGCCTGGTGCGCGTCACGTATGCGCCCGGTGCCGATTTCGGCACGATCGAGCGCGGGTTCGCGGCGATGGGATGCGTCAAGGCTACGCGCGAAGGAACACGCTTCGCCGTGACTCTCGACACGGAGGATCCGCGCGGTTTCCTCGCGGCGCTCGCCGGGCGCGCCGAACTTCCACCGCCGCGTGCGGTCGAATTCGGGCAACTCTCCCTGCAAGAGCTCTACCGCGAGCTCTACGGCGTGGAGGGATGCTGATGGGACGCGACCTGCGTTTCTATGCGTTGGGTGCTCTCGCCTACGGACTCGTCCTCGAGCTGCTGCTCGTCGCCGCGATCGCCTACTGGCCGGAATTCGAGGACAACATCGACGCGATTCGCGACTTCATGCCCGGGGAACTGAAGGGCGCGCTCGATCGCATGACTTCTGGCGGCGTCGCGTCGTACCTGCATGCGCAGCACTTCTTCAAAGGCTGCAACACGCTCGGCACGTTGGCGGCCGTGATCTTCGCGATGGGTGCCGTGGCCGGAGAAGCGCATCGGGGCACGCTCGAGATCTGGATCGCGAGGCCCGTCTCGCGTCGGCGGCTCCTGCTCGAACGCTGGATCGGCGGGGCACTCGCCGTCTGCCTGCCGGTGCTCGCGACAACGGCGACGGTGCCTTTCCTACTCGAGACGATCGAGGTGGACATGAAACTCGGACCGCTGATGCTCTGCGCGGTCCACGAGTCGCTGCTTCTGCTCGTCCTCTATTCGATCGCGTTCCTGTGGTCGTGCCTGGCCTCGCGCATCGTCGGCATTGCGTTCGGAATGCTGCTCCTCGCGCTGCTCCACTTCGTCGCCTACCTGATCCCGGTCGTGACGCATTGGAGCCTCTACCGGCTGACCGACATCGATGTGTTCGCGCGCATCGGGGCGACGCATGCACTCGACTGGCGCATGTGCGTGCCGATGATCGTGATCAGCTCGATCCTCCTGGGCATCTCCCTGCGCGTGTTCGCGCGGCGCACGCCCTGAGCTACGACTTCCGAGTTCCTCTCGCAGCGCGCAGAGAGCTCAGGGTTGCGGGCCGCAGCCCGCGCTTGGAGCGTGTGAACAAATCGAGCCTAGGTGCTTCGTGAAACCAACTGCGCCGCTCGGCGACGCGGGAGCCCGGGAATTCTTCACGGGTCCTCCGCCGAATCCGTCCGCCGTTCGCCGAACGTCCGCCGCCGAACGGACCTCGCGCTAGTTCGCCGGCTTACCCGTCAACGCGTCGTGCCAGTGGCCGCACGTCGGCGCCCACACCTTGCCCACCGGAGCTTCGCCGGGCGGCTGCGGCACGTAGGTTTGCGCGGCGGG
>JAYTBY010000203.1:0-4334 GCA_043736755.1 Planctomycetota bacterium
CAAGTGCGATCGCGGTCGCATCGGCCGTCAAGGCGGGATTCCGCGTCACGCGAATAACGCGGCGGATCGCAACCAGGCTTGCGCCTTCGTGATGTGCCCCGAGGACCGTCCTCGGACCAACTCCAACGAAGTGCATCAGCAATCCATCCCCATGAAACTCCAACGACTGTTCTGCACGAGCCTCGCGCTCGTCGGATTCGGTTCCCTCTCCACATCCGCGCTGGCCTGGCAGGGCCAGCCCGTCACGCCCGACGATCGCGACGTCGGGTTCGTCGTTCGTGAACTCGTCGAAGGTCTCGCGACCGGTCCCGGCGGCGTGCCCCTGATCACGATCACGGGCACTCCCGGTGCGTTCTACGAGATCTTTGGCGGCATCACGCCGTACCTCTTGGCACCGGACGTCGACACGGCCGCTGTCGTCGCAGGCGTACGTGGCGCCGTCAGCGCGCCGCTCAACTCGTTCCCCGCGGGCCTCTTCGCGGTGCCCGTGGGCACGACGTTCGGCGTCATCCCGGCGAGCGGCAGACACGACCTCAATCTGAGCGCTCCGCTCCCGGCGGGCTTCTTTCCGCTCCACTTCGATCTTCAGCTCTTCGTGCAGCAGCCCGGTGGTTCGCTCGACTTGAGCAACGGCCAGATCCGGCAAGTGCTCGCCACGACGCCGACGGGAACCGTGTGGGCGACGGGCCCGGCCTATCCGACCTCGATCGGGGTCGACTGGGCCGACATCGAGCAGGGTGACGTCGATGGTGACGGCGACCTCGACACCATCGGCGTCGGTGACATCTGCGAGTTGTGGTTGACGACCGGCGGCACTCACGTGCTCGACCCCGGCCGGTTCCCGGGTGCGACGGGTGCGACGACGGCCGAGCTCGCGGACCTGGACCGGGACGGATTCCTCGACGTCGCCATCGGTTTCTTGAGCGGGTTCAACACGTACCTGCGGGTATTCCGCAACAACGGCCTGAGCGGCGCCGGCGTCTGGAACGGATTCACCCAGATCGGACCGGGGACGATCGCGTTCACCGGCACGTGCAGCGTAGCGGACCTCGAGATCGCGGACGTCAATGGCGACGGGTTCCGCGACATCATGCTGGCTTGCGCCAGCAATCCCATCTTGGGCCAACGGAACCGCCTGTTCATCAGCCGTGGTTCAACGTCGCCCGGCCTCGCCTTCGGCGACCAGACGATCACGAACCTCCCGGTGATCTTCGACGACTCGGAAGACTGCGAGTTCCTCGACTTCGATCTCGACGGCGACAATGACGTCGTCATCGCGAACGTCGACGGCGACAACAGCATCTTCGGCACGGGCGTCGACTACATCCTGGTCAACCAGGGCGGCGCGCAGGGTGGTGTGCAGGGCATGTTCCTGGCCCCGATGCCCAACCCTGTTCCCGCGATCAACGACGAGTCGCTCGATGTCGCAGTCGGTGACATCGACGGCGATGGTCGGCCGGACCTGTACTTCACGAACTGGTCCCTCTCGAGCCCGTCCGGTGTGATTACGGGGACGCCGGTACGCGATCGGCTCTACTTGAACCGCCTCGTCGGCGGCGCGACGACGTTCGTCGACTTCTCGGTCCTGCTTCCCGACCGGCCGGCCGGGCCGAACCCGGCGACCTTGGGGACGGACGCGGAGATCTTCGACGTCGACTTCGACGGGGACCTCGACATCGTCACCGCACTCGGAACGTTGGGGATCTTGGCACCCGGGGTGCCGAACTCGTCGCTCGGCGTGCAGTTCCTCACGAACACGGGCAGTCTCGTCATCCCGTTCCCGCGCACGACGATCCCCGGAACGTTGGTGCTCGATTTCCGCGACATCGAGCACGGTGACTGGCGCGAGATCGATCTCACGAACCCGTTGGGGCTGCTCGGGCCCTTCGGCCAGCACTTCGACAAGGACTTCGGCTGCGCCACGATCGAAGGCACGGCTCAACTCTCGACGTTCGACCACGATTGATCGCGGTCGATGGACGCGCCCCCGCAATCCGCGCGAGCGGAGTGCGGGGGCGCTCTCGTCGCTCACGGGCAAGCCCAACGGGATCGTGCTCTCGTGGACGCGGGGCGCTTGCCGCGGGGTCCGGTCCGACGAGTCCGTCGCAGCGTGCGAGCTCGCCCGAAGCCGCTTAGTTGCCCGCAGTAACCTTACTTCGTCGCACGCGGCAGGCCGCTCGGGACCGGTCGCTCGCGGGGTGGTTGCCGGAGAGCGCGATGCCGCTCGGGCACCGAGGATCGCGGCGCGACTAAAGTTACCTAGGGAACCTAGCGCACGGCAGGTAACCAAAGCGCGCTCGCCCCGTGTAGCTCGACCGAGGTCCGCCCTGCCCAAGAGAAGCAGGGCTCGCAGTCGTGCGTGCTGGAGATCCTGTGGTGTTCGTGCCGCGGCTCCTCGGTGAGACCGCCGTTCTTTCGGGTCGCACACACCGCCGCTACACTCCCCCGACATTTTCCAGAAAGGCCACGCTCGGGAACGCGCCCCGGACCTGGCCTCCGCCCCCCGGTCGTCCTTCGCATCCGCCCCTGCGGCGGGACCCCGCGCTCAAGGATCGATGCTCGAGAACTACGCCCCGCTGCTGATCCTCCTGGCCCTCGCGCTGGGTTTCACGGTGTCGCAGGTCGTCCTCAGCGAGGTCGCCGGCCGACGCCGCAAGAACGTCGGCAAGGGTGACCCCTACGAGTGCGGCATGGAACCGGTCGGAGGCGCGCGCATCCGCCTCTCGATCCATTTCTATCTCGTCGCGGTGCTCTTCATCCTCTTCGACGTCGAGTCCGTGTTCCTCGTCCTATGGGCGGTCGCCGCCGAGGGTTTGAATGAGCAGGGCCTCGGGGTCTTCGTCTTCGGTGAGATCGTCGCGTTCGTGCTCATCCTCGGTCTCGCGCTGGCCTATGTCTGGCGCAAGGGAGGTCTCGAATGGGATCGCTGAAATCCGCAGACGGTCACGCCTCGGACACGGGATTCTTCGTCACCCAGGTCGACTGGGTCGTGAACTGGGGTCGCAAGAACAGCTTGTGGCCGATGCCGCTCGGCCTCTCGTGCTGCGGCATCGAGCTCATGGCCATGATCGGGCCGAAGTTCGACATCGCGCGTTTCGGCGCGGAAGCAGCGCGTTTCAGCCCGCGCCAGTGTGACCTCATGGTCGTCGCCGGCACGCTGACGTGGAAGATGGCCGAGGCGGCGCGCCTCATCTACGACCAGATGCCCGACCCGAAGTGGGTCATCGCGATGGGCGTGTGCTCGAGCTCCGGCGGCATGTACGACAGCTACAGCGTCGTGCAGGGCGTCGACATGATTTTGCCCGTCGACTTGTACGTGCCCGGATGTCCGCCGCGTCCGGATGCGGTCATCGACTCGATCCTCAAGCTGCAGAAGAAGATCGAGCGCGAGCGTCCGTTCCAACTGCTGCTCGAAGGCGATGTGGTCGGCGAGTACGACTCGGGTACGAAGCGCTTCTTGCGCGCGCCGAACCACGCGGTCGAGACGACGCGCAGTCACGAGGTCTTGCCGCCGTCGGGCAAGAAGGGTCGCGCATGAGCGCAGTCGATCACACGGTCGATCACACGGTCGATCACACGGTCGGCGGCACGGCCGACCGCACCGCCGACCGCACCGCCGAGCGGATCGCCAGCGCGTTGAGCGGCATCGCGCACGAGTCGATGCCGATGCGCGACGGATGTCCGTCGTACCGCATCGCGCCGGACCAAGTGACCGCGGTCATGACGGCGCTGCGCGATCGCGCGGGCTTCGACACGAACGTCTTCGTCACCGCGATCGATCGTTTCCCGGAGGAGCCGCGCTTCACCGTCGCGTGGGCGTTCTTGTCCACGACGCACAACGACCGCGTGCGCATCTACACGCGAATTCCAGGCGAAAAACCGGCTGTGGCGAGCATCACCGGACTCTGGCCGGGCACGGCGTACTCGGAGCGCGAGTGCTTCGACATGTTCGGCATCGACTTTGTCGGGCACACCGGACTGAAGCGCCTCTTGATGCCGGACGGGTACGACCACTTCCCGCTGCGCAAGGACTTCCCGCACCAGGGCATCGAGCCGGATCGTCTGTACCGCGAGTGGGATCAGCGTCGACGCGATCGCTCGCCGCTGCGTTCGGAGTCGCAAGTATGAGCACGAGCAGCACACCCGGCGGCACGGCCTTCGGTACGTCGGTCGGGGGAACGTCCGCCGGCATGGCGTCCGCCGGCATGGCGTCCGGCACGACGCGCGTCCAAGGAACCGGCGCGACCGGCGCGCGCACCACGCGCACGTTCGAGTACGCGCCCGGCGAAGTCGATCGCGACGACCCGCTCCATGGCGAGTTCATGGAACTCAAC
>JAYTBY010000204.1:0-1963 GCA_043736755.1 Planctomycetota bacterium
AGTCCCTCCGACGCGCTGCTGAAACCCCCGGCCGACGCGCGTTCGAGACGGCGCCGGCACCTCGAGCAGGCGCTCCGCGGCGCCGCGACCCGGCATGGCGCAGATCTTCCACCCGAGCTTCAACACCCTCTCGAAGGCTTCGGTCGTCGCGGGAGTCCTGCTGCTCGGATCCGTTGGCTTCGCAACGCTTCAGGCGAACCGCACGTCGATCGTCACCGACGTCGAGGTGCCGAAGATCCAGCCGGTTCCGTTCAGCCACGATCACCATGTCGGTGGGCTCGGCATCGACTGCCGCTACTGCCACAGCTCCGTCGAGGAGGCTGCTTCGGCTGGCCTTCCGCCGACGAAAACGTGCATGAGCTGTCACTCGCAGATCTGGACGAACGCCGACATGCTCGAGCCGGTCCGCAAGAGCTATCGCGACGACACCTCGATCGAGTGGGTGCGCATCCACGACCTGCCCGACTTCGTCTACTTCAACCACAGCGCCCACATCTCGAAGGGCGTCGGCTGCGAGAGCTGCCACGGGCGCGTCGACAAGATGCCGCTCATGTGGAAGCAGAACACCCTCAACATGGAGTGGTGCCTCGCGTGCCACCGCGAGCCCGAGAAGCACCTGCGTCCGCGCTCCAAGGTCTTCGAAATGGGTTGGGATCCCGAGAAGGCGTTGGGCAAGTCCCAAGCGGAGCTCGGGGCCGAGTTGAAGGCCGAGTACAAAGTCGAGAGCCTGACGAACTGCTCCATCTGCCACCGATGATCGACGAGCACACGATTCCGGCCCCGGCCTCCCCCGCTTCCCCCGCGCCGTCCCCCTTCGCGCTACAGCCCGTGCTGCAGCAAGACGGCGGCGCATATCCCGAACTCGTCGGCAAGACGGGACCGGAGTTCTGGCGCAGCCTCGAAGAACTCGCTGGTACGGAGCGTTTCCAGGACTTCCTGCGACGCGAGTATCCGGACCAGGCGGAGAAGATGCTCGATGAGCCCGAGCGTCGGACGGTGCTCAAGCTCATGGGCGCCTCGCTCGGCCTCGCGGGCCTCGCCGCGTGCACGAAGCAACCGGAGGAGCGCATCCTCCCCTACGCGAAGAATCCCGAGTCGACGACGCCGGGCGTCCCGATCTACTTCGCGACCGCGATGCCCTGGGCGCGCGGGTCGATCGGCCTGCTCGTCGAGAACCACCAAGGTCGCCCGACGAAGATCGAGGGGAACGAACTGCACCCCGCGAGCCGCGGGGCATCCGACGCGTTCGCGCAGAGCACCGTGCTCGAGCTCTACGACCCCGATCGTTCGACGACGATTCTGAAGCGCGGTCGCCAGCAGTCGTACGACGACTTCCTCACGGATCTGCGTGCCGAGCTCAACGTGCAGAGTGCGAAGCAGGGCGCCGGACTCGCGATCGTCATGCCGACGATCGTGTCGCCGACGCTCGCGCGCCAAATGCGCGAGGTGCGCGAAGCCTTCCCGCAGGCGCGCATCGTCCAGTGGGACGCGATCCATCGCGACGAAGCCAAGGCTGGCGCGATGGCCGCGTTCGGCAAGGATCTCGCGGTTCAGTGCGACTACGCCAAGGCTAAAGTCGTCCTCGCACTCGACAGCGACTTCTTGGGCGGCGGCCCTGAAGGCGTGCGTTCCGCGCGCGACTTCGCGAAGGGCCGCAAGGCGCGCAAGGGTCGCACGGCGCTGAATCGTCTCTATGTCGTCGAGAACTCGCCGACTCCGACCGGGATGATGGCGGATCACCGCCTGCCGCAACGGTCCGAGGACGTCGAGGACTTCACGCGCCTCCTGGCCAAGAGACTCGGCCTGGACGTGAAGGCGGCCGACAAGTCGTCGGTGCAGTTGGATGCGTGGGTCGCCGCGGTCGCGAAGGATCTGCAAGCGAACGCGGGTGCGTCGATCGTCACGGTCGGCGACTGGCAACCGGCCGTCGTTCACCACCTCGTCGCGGCGATCAACGAGAAGC
>JAYTBY010000205.1:0-1959 GCA_043736755.1 Planctomycetota bacterium
TGGCCTGACGGCCAACGCTGCTCCGGTGGGCGCTGGCCTGACGGCCAACGCTGCTCTGGTGGGCGCTGGCCTGACGGCCAACGCTGCTCTGGTGGGCGCTGGCCTGACGGCCAACGCTGCTCCGGTGGGCGTTGGCCTGACGGCCAACGCTGTCGACGAAACCACCAAGAACTTCCGCAAGTACTTCAAGGACTACAAGGACACGCCCACCCGCGTCGAGGCGATCCTCTCGCTCGAGGGCATCGACGACACGGAGGTCATCGAACTCCTCCTGCCGCTTCTGAAGGATGCGGAGACCGAGATCGTGCGCGCGTCCGTGCGCGTGCTCGCGAAGCTCCCGACGCCGGGCACGATTGAAACGCTGTTCGCGGCGTACAAGACCGAGAAGAACGACGTCGTGCGCGTGGGCATTCTGCGCTCCGTCGGCGAAGGCAACTACGAAGGCGCAGTCCCGCTCGCGGTCAGCGCGTTGATCGACAAGTCGTGGGAAGTGCGGCGTCGAGCGCTGCAAGTCGTCGAGGCGTCGAAGGACGTCGCCTCGGCACAAGCGTGTCTGCCGCTGCTCGACGATCTCGAGCCCGCGGTTCGCGGTCAAGCGCTCGAGACGATGACGGTCCTCGGCGCGGACGCCGTGATCCCGAAGGCCTGCGCATTGCTCGGAGATCCGACGCGCACCGTGCGCACGAGCGCGATCGCGGCGCTCACGAAAATTCGTCACGTGACGGCTGTCGCGCCGCTCGTCGACCGCCTCCAAGTCGAAGAAGGCGTGCTCGTGCCGCTGATCATCGAAGCGCTCTCCAACTTGACCGGACTCGAACTCGTCGAGCCGATCGCGTGGAAGAACTGGTGGGAAGCGAACAAAGCGACGTTCGCCCTGCCGAAAGCCGAAGCGATCGCGTACATGCGCAGCAAGCGCGAAGCCACGACCGGCAAGGCCAAGTGGGATTACGAGAAGACCGGCGTCGCCGACTACCACGGCATCGCGACGCCCTCCCGCTCGATCCTCTTCGTGATCGACGTGTCGGGCTCCATGGAAGCCGAAGTCGTCGAGAAGGAGCGCTTCAGCGACGGCAACTATCCGAGCTTCTTGCGCATCGACATCGTCAAGACGGAGCTGCAGCGCACGATCGAGCGCCTCAACACGTACGTGAACTTCAACGTCGTCGCCTTCGCGACGAAGGTCGACCCGTGGAAGCGCGGCAAGCTCGTGCCCGCGCACGTGCTCAACAAGTCGGCGGCGAAGGGCTGGGTGAACGGCCTGTACGCGATCGGCGGAGCCTCGAAGGAGGACAACGCCTCCGTGGGGCTCACGGGTTCGGCGAACCTCGACATGGGCAAGACGAACACCTACGGCGCGATCATGACCGCGATGGGCATCGATCCGACGAAGGGGCCGCAGACCGGCGACAGGGACTACAAGACGGAGGTCGACACGATCTTCTTCCTGTCCGACGGTCGCCCGACGGTGGGGGAGTTCGTCGATCCCGACGACATCCTGCGCGAGGTCAAGGCCGCCAACGAGCTGCGCAAGATCGTGATCCACACGATCGCGATCGGGGAGTTCCAGAAGGACTTCATGCGCCGGATGGCCGAGGAAAATGGCGGGAAGTTCGTCGATCTGGGCAAGTAGGAGCGGACACGCGGGTGTCCGCCAGATCGGAGTCCTGGCCGCGATTGACGGGCCGCGGCGCGCCCCGTATCGTTCTCCGCCCACGGGTCGGGGCGTAGCTCAGCTTGGCTAGAGCGTTGCGTTCGGGACGCAAAGGCCGGAGGTTCGAATCCTCTCGCCCCGACCATCTCCTGCTGTCAGGAGGGAGCCGCCGATCGCTGCCGCATCCAGGCGCATCAAGTGCCGGCGCGGCTGCTCGGTTCGTTGGCCTCGGACGTGCAAGTGCCTGCCGAGCGCAGACATCGGCGACGGAGCTGCGGTCTCCCAGGCCGCGACTTCCTCGGTCGGCG
>JAYTBY010000206.1:0-1957 GCA_043736755.1 Planctomycetota bacterium
AGTTTCTGGATCGCGGCGCGCACGATCTCGGGATCCGTGCCGGGCTCGAGCACGACGGCGCACTCGGAGATCGTGTCGACGTCTTGGCAGAACGCCTTCTGGAGGAACTGGTCGCTGACGACGCCGTACAAGCGCTCGTCGGGATGCGGGAAGTAGCCGTACGCGTCGCTGATTGCGATGACTTCGAGATCGACGACGCCCGAACCCGTGCCCACGTGCACGCGATCACCGACGGCATAGCCGAAATGACGCGCGAGTCGCTCGGACACGATCACGGCGTCACCGCGATCGAAGCGCTTCAAGAGCTCGGGATCGGTGCTGCACGGACCGTGCGCATAGAGCTCGCGCGAACGCATGCCGAGCAGGAGGAACGGGACCCACGAACGCGCGCTGCCGTTCTCGATGCCGACGAAGCCCGGGTACTGCGCCAGTTCCGCGCGGAGTTCCTGGAACGGAATGTTCGGCAAGTGGCGCACGTGGACCTTGTGGACGAGCGCGCGCTCGGCCCACTGATCGATCTCGCCGGTGAGGCTCGCTGTCATCCCCTTCAACCCGGTGAACGCGGCTGCGACGAGCGCGATCGCTGCGGCCGACACGGCGATGCGCGCCGGGCTCGCGCGGATGCCGAGCGCCGCCATGCGTCCCGAGAAGGTCCACATCCGCTGCATCGGCACCGCGATCCACTCGCAGACGCGCGACAGGAGCGCCGGGACCAGCAGCGGCAACGTCACGAGCAGCGCCAGGAATCCGACGCCGGCGAGCACCGCGCCGACGAGTTGCTTCTGCGCTTCCCCCACGACCGGGACGATCGCGAAGTAGATCGCCGGCAAGAGTCCCGCGAGAAGTACTGCGGAAAACAGGTGGAATCCACGCAGTGTGCCGCCAGCGCGCGCTCCTTCTTCGCCGCGCAACGCAGCGACCGTGCTGGATCCGCGCGCGCGCAGGAGCGGCCACACGGAGCCGAGTAACGCGATGCCGACGCCGAGCCCCGTGAGTCCGAGGATCGCCGGCCAGGGCACGTCGAACGTACGGATCACGTGACCCGTGCCGAGCGTCGTGATGCCCGAGACGAGCAGGAAGCGCGCCAATGCGAGACCGCCTCCGAGCCCGAGCAGTCCGGCCACGACGGCCATCAGCGCCGCTTCGAACAGGAAGATCCGCGCGATCTGGCCGCGGGTCGTGCCGAGCGCGTGCAACGTCGCGATCTCGCGAACACGCTCGACGAGCGCGATCGAGAGCGTGTGGAAGATGACGTAGAGCCCGAGAACCAGCGCGAAAAGGCCGGCGAAACGGACTCCGTTGCGGAAAGCGCGCTCGTCCGCGGCGGCACCGACGAGGACTTCCTTGTTGAGCTCGTAGGAGAAGCTCGCGCCGAGGCTCGCACGCAAGCGCTCGAGATCGACGTTCGGATCCTGACGCACCCAATAGACGGGATCGACGCGCGCTCCGCGGTAGAGTTCGTTGGCAACGACAGCGTCGGTGACGACGACCATGCCTTGCGAGCGGCGACCGAGTCGCTCACGCGCGAGCAGCCCCACGACGCGGAACACGCGCTCGATCGGAACGTCCGCCGCGGGTTCACCTTCAGGGCCAACGGCCTTGATCTCGCCGTCCACGCACGCCGTGCGCGGCTGACGCGGCGGGCGAGAGAGAGAGAGCGTGTCCCCGACTGCGAGCTCGAGAGTCTCGGCGAGCGCGTCGCCGACCAGAACCTCAGGGTCCTTTGCGGCGGGATCGATCGCGCGTCCTTCGAGCACGCGCAGCGCATCGAGCCCCGGAATCGAGGCCGCATCCAGCGCGAAAAGCCGCACGCGTTCGCCGTTTCCGCGCCCCGTTTCGGCCGTGCGCCGCGCGACGGCATCGTTCTGGAAGAAGGTCGACACGCCCGCGACACCCGGCACGCGCTCGAGATCGCCGCGCGGATCGACGAGGCTGTCCGCCGGCCGCACTTCGAGCG
>JAYTBY010000207.1:0-1955 GCA_043736755.1 Planctomycetota bacterium
TGGGCCCGTTCGCGCATCAACGTCTCGATCCGCGTGTAGTCGAGGCGGGTTGCACCGGCGAACTTGGCGCGGGTCGCGAGGCGGATGTTGGCGCGCTCGAGGCGGTTCTCGATCAGCTGAGCCCAGTAGCGCTGGAAGTGGGTCCGCTCCAGGTTGGCGACGAGCGCCAGGCTCTCGACTTCCTCGAGTCCGTAGTTCAGCCGTTCGCGGACCGATGCGTTGTCGATTCCGTTCGCGGTGGCGCGGGCGCGTTCCACCAGGAGTTCCTTCGCCGCTTGGAACTGCTCGCGGGTCGCACCGCGCGCCGCGGCCTTCACCATGAGCTCGCCAACCGCGGCGTCGAGACGCGCCTCGATCACTTCGAGCTCGAGATCGACGACGTGTTCTGCGTGGAGCTGGTAGCGCTTGGCGCGCGCTTCCATGTCGTCGACCAGGTTCAGGAAGCGGCCACGCACCGTGCAGGTCGGGAAGAACGTGCTCCCAGAGACCTCGGCGCGCTCGACGAGCAGCGCGCGCAGGCGGTTGAAGTCGAAGCGCGTGCCGCCGCAGTTCTTGACCAGGACTTCGAGTTCGTCGATCGCGGCCTCGAGGCGCGCGCCCGACACCGGGACGGGGACCACTTCTTCGGCGCGTGCGAAAGGCGCCAGCGCGAGCATCAGGACGGGGAAGATCGGGAGGAGGAGGTGTTTCATGGCGGGTTCCTGGGCAGTCGGGGTGGGGTGCGCTTCCACCGCGCATGACCTCGATCCGGGCGGAACCGCCGCCGATGACACGGACTCCTATTTCTTTGTCAGCGAAACTTGCGGCACAGACAGCGCGCGCACCACGTCGAATCGGGCGCCGTACTCCGCACGCAGGCGATCCAGCGACCCGTTGACCGGGTGTGACAGCGGCTCGGAGTCGATCATGCGGCCCAGTTCAGGCGCCGCGCTGCGATCGAGGTCCCGACGGGCGGCGACGGTTCGCGAGATGCCGTCTTCACCGACGTGGAGAAGCACGTTCGGCGGACAACGCGGTGGATCTTTGGCCTGCACCAATTCCCGCACGAGTACCTCGGGAACACCGACGGGTTCGCGGCTCGCGAGCAGCACGAAGGTCATCGTGACCGCGGGATCCACGAGTGCGAAGCGACCGCTGGCCGCGCTCGTCACCAGTTTCTGCTCCGCACCAAGCGGCGGGTAGAGGAGTCGCGACGCTCCGCTCTCGTCGAAGTACGCGAGAATGAGGTAGCCCGGTTCGGACAACTCGGCATGGATGCTGACGTTGCCGTCCGTACGCAGCGGCACGTAGGGGCTCTTCTCGTCGACGAGGCGCGTCACGCTCGAGTCGCTCGGATCCTGGTAGCGGATCTCGATACGACCGGCGATCTCCGCCGCCGCGGGCCTTGCTGCGTGGCTCTCGCGCCACGCGTACGAGCCCACGGAGACGAGCAAGACCGCGGCGACGGCGGCCGCGATCAGGCGACGTCGCGAACGGGCCTTGCTCGGGACAACCCCGAGCGCCGCGTCGAGCGCATGTCGAAACTCGCGCGCGTCGTGGAATCGATCGTCACGGTGAGGCGCGCAGGCGCGGTCGATCACGATCGCGACCTGGCAGAATGCCGCGAGCCGCTCGGGAGCGATCGCTTCGGGCAGTTCCGGGAATCGATTCGCTTGTCCGCCCGTCACGGCGCAGAACAGCGTGATTCCGAGCGAGTACAGGTCCCCGCTCGCGTCCTGGACCGATTCGGGCGGCATGTAGGCTGCCGAACCGGCGCGATCCTCGCGTCGTGACGCCACCGTGACGAGGGCGACATCGCCCAGCTTGGCGCGACCTCCAACGAACAGGATGTTCGCCGGCTTCACGTCTCGGTGGAGCAGCCCGCTCGCGTGCATGTGCGCGAGACCATCGAGCACGGCCCGCACGACGTCGGCCGCCTCGTCGAGAGGCAATGCACCGCGACGCTCGAGATCCGA
>JAYTBY010000208.1:0-9594 GCA_043736755.1 Planctomycetota bacterium
GGAAGAACTGGAGCATGCGCTGGGCTGGAAGTCATCGAACGAGTCCGCCGCCACGAGGATCCCGCCGGGCCAGGATCAGGACCTCGGAGGGTCCACCACGGGCGTCGGCCGCATCGGTGCCAGCACAGCACACGCTAGTGATTGCACGCGCGTCGTGAAACAGGCTCGAACGTGGTGCAGCATGAGCGCGCTCTTCCCGACCTGGATCCACGGCCCGTGCGACGGATCGAGCGGAAGTGGTCCGAGGCGAAACCGACGAGAAGTGTGCTTGGACGAGACAGTCGCCGACGGCGCGCTCAGTCACTCAGCGCACGCTCGGCCGATACGCATTCACCGCGGGCGCGAACTCGGCGGCCGCGATCTCGGCGATTTTCGGCAGCACTTCCGCGGGCGCCTCGGCGAACACGTAGAACTTCCAGAGGTTGCGATAGCTCGCCTCGAGGTCCGCGAGCCGCGGTACGCGCGCTTGGAATTGCGACAGCGGCGCGACGCCGGCGACGCCGGGCCAACGCACGTGCATCCCGGCTTCCTTGAGCTGCATCGCGCGCGCGGGGCAGTACACGATCACGTCGACCTCGCGGCCCGTCGCGAAGCGCGTGAGGTCGGCGATGCGGGCTTCGACGTCTTGCCGCGCCCTCGCGCCGCCGGGAGCGAAGAAGCGCGCGACTAGGTCCTCTTGGTGCTCGGCGTTCTCGTAGCGCGGAAATACGCACACGCGCTTCGGCAACCGGCGCTCGCGGAAGCGCGTCACGAGTGTCCTCACCCGGTCTTTCACGGCCGGTTTCGACTTCTCGACGCGGCGCTCCAGCAGGTCGAGCACCGACGCGTCCGTCTCGGCGTAGAAGTCGGATTCCTGCACGACTCCGGCAGCGAGCGCGATCTCGACCGCGCGCGCGACCAGCGCTCCCGCGGCGACCTTCGCGTGGTGGTAGTAGACGCGCTCGGAGAAGTGGTAGCGCGCTTCGAGCAGGCGCACGACTTCCGACAGGATGTCCTCGCGCAGCAAGTCGTGCTTGGCCAAGTCGACGTAGAGGTTCTGCGTCGCGCGGTCGACCTTGAGGTACCCCATGACGCGCGGATCGATCGCGAGCCTCAAGCCCGTGAAGTACGCGTCGCGCGCCAAGTAGTCGAGGATGTCCGACGCCAGCGTTCCGCCCACGATTTGTCGCCAATACGGCGGCACGTTCGCCGTGCGATCGCTCGCTTCGAGGATCGCCAGGACATCCTCGATCACGCCGAGCTCGCGGAGCACTTTGCCGAGCGCGGTGCGGGTACTGAGCATCCCTTGGAAGCGATGCGGCAGGTCGTGACGACCGAAGATCCCGTCCTGGTCCTCGATGCTGTGTCCGAACGGAACGTGCGTCACGTCGTGGACCAACGCGGCGATGCGGATGACGCGCGCTTCTTCCTCGCCGATCGCGACGCTGCCGGCTGGATCGAGCTCGAAATTGCGATTCACCGCTTCGATCACGCCGCGCGCCATGTGCAGCGATCCGATCGAGTGATCGAAGCGCGTGTGCAACGCGCCGGGAAACACGAGGTACGCCGTACCGAGTTGGCGCACGCCGCGTAGTCGTTGCATTTCTGGCGTGTCGAGGACGCGCATCTCCTCGTCGGAGAGATGCACGTCGCCGTGCACGGGGTCGCGAATCACGCTGGTGCGGCGGCGGGCGGACATCGGGGGCGGAGAGGATAGCTGAACCCTAGTCAGCGGTCGGCACGCTGGCGCAGGTTCGCCTTCACGACGTCGGGCAACAGGTCCCCGCGCAGGTCGAGCAACGCTCCTTCCAGCGCGTAGAGCAGGTTCACGCTCGCGCGCCGGCCGTTCGCTCGCACTGCGCGAAACGTCCCCACGGATCCGAGCCGTTCCAAATCGCCGCGGGTCGCCACGCCGACTTCGCGCAACCACCGCCGCGCCGCCGGCCCAACGTTCGGGATCCGCATGCGCAGGATCGACATCGTGGGATCGGGATCGTTCTTCGAACCGACACGCGAGCGCTTCGAGCGGCCAGTGTCGCGCGCACGTACCGCTTCGAGAGCACGCAGCGTCCACGCACGCAGCTCGTCTCCGTCACGCTGCACACGATCCGGCACGCGCCAGTACGTCCGCATCGACGGCTTGCCCTCGAACGGCTGGAACGGCGTGCTGCCGGCGAGCTCGTATGCGGTGATCGTCGCGTCGTCGACGCGGTAGTAGAGCTCGCCCTCGGCCACGAGTCCGAAGAACACTCCGGCGAGGTACAGCCCGTGACCGCCGAACATCGGGCGTGCGCGCACTGCGCCCAAAGGCTCGAGCCGTTCGATGATCTCTTCGATGCGCGGATCGGGCATGGCGGTTCGGGACCCCGAGAATCCGTCGGGAGCGCGGCCGACGGAAGCACATTGGAGGTTTCTTCCAAGGAACCACGTCCGAATCGTTCGATCCGTGTCGAACTCGACGACCACGGGGAACGTAGGCGAACTCACGGTTACGATTCGGCGTCGTACCCACTGTCTCGGAATCGCCATGACCCTACTCGCTCTGCTCCTCGCCGCCGTCCCCGCACTCCCCTTCGACGACGACGAGATCCCCGACGGGAACACGCTCGTCCAGGTGTCGCTCCTCGCCGATCGCGAAGCCGTGAAGCCGGGCGGGACGATGACGCTCGCCGTGCGCTACACGATCGAGCCGAAGTGGCACGTCTATTGGGAAAATCCCGGTGATTCAGGCTTGCCGACGCGGGCGAAGTTCACGGCACCGGAAGGATGGAAGATCGGCGAGGTGCGTTTCCCCGCGCCACATCGCCACGATCTGCCGGGCGACATCACGACGTACATCTTCGAGCGCGAGCTCGTGCTCCTTGCTGACGTAACCGTACCCGCGAACGCGAAGTCGGGATCCAAGGTCACGATCGAAGTCGAGGGCAGTTGGCTCGTGTGCACGGACTTGTGCGTTCCCGGATCAGGCAAGTCGAGCGTCGAGATCGCGATCGCCGACGCGGACAAGTCGGCGAACGACAAGGTGTTCGCGGCCGCACGTGCGCAGTTGCCCAAGCCCATCGCCGAGCTCGGCAAGGCGCGCATCGCCTGGTCCGGCAGCGAGGCCGAGCCGCGCTTGACCGTCGTCGTGCCGGGCGCGAAGGCCGTCGAGTACTTCCCGCTCGACATCGAGCCCGTGAAGCTCTTCAGCCGCACGACCGACGCCGGGAAGAGCGGCGCGACGTTGCGCGCGAACTTCGAGTTCGAGCGCAAGGACCCGCAGGACAAGCCGCGCATCCGCGGCGTCCTCTCCGTGACGACCGATGCGGGCGTCACGAACTTTGCGCTGGATCACGTGTTCGTCCCGCCGTCGGCGGGACAGTGAGTTACTCCCAGAAAGAGAGTGTTTCCCGAATGATGATCTCGACCTGGCGGTTCGCCGCCGTTCTGACGCTGCTCGGTCTCGCTGCCTGCAAGAGCGGAGAGAAAGAGACCGCGGCAACGCCTCGTTCCGAGCCGCAAGCCGCGAAGTCGGCCAACGCGGCGAAGCCCGCGGAAGCCGTGAAACCTGCGGCTTCCGCTTCGGCCTCGACGCCGGCGATGGCCGCTGCCGAAATCGGCAAGGCAGCACCGGACTTCACCCTGACGGACCTTTCCGGCAAGACCCACAAGTTGTCGGATTATCGCGGCAAGACCGTGGTTCTCGAGTGGTTCAACCCGGGCTGTCCGTACTGCGTTTACGCGTATGCGGAGGGCCCTCTCGTGGAGCAGCCGAATCGGATGAAGAGCGAAGGAGTCGTGTGGCTCGCGGTGAACTCGCAGAACGAGGGTCACCCGGGCTCGAAGGCTGACAAGAACATGGCCTTCGTCGAGAAGCACGGGATGAAGTCGCCGATCCTCATGGATCCGGCTGGCACCGTGGGTCGCGCATACGGCGCGAAGACCACGCCGCACTGCTTCGTGATCGACGCGAAGGGCCTCCTCGTCTACGGCGGCGGACTCGACAACGCGCCGGCCGGCAAGGTCGATGGTGACGCGAAGATGGTCAACTACGTCGACGCCGCGATCGCCGACGTCAAGGCGAGCCGACCGGTAGCCACGAGCTCCTCGAGGGCTTATGGCTGACCCGTCGCTTACGCGAAGCCGTAGTTCACGGCTTCAGAACGGAACAGCGCGGAGCTGGGCGAGAGCCTGGCACGCGCTGTTCTCATTCCATGGGAGTGAATTGCGCGAGCACGCGCTTGTGCAGCTCGACGGCCAACTCCTTGCGATCGTTGGCGAGCACACGACCGTCGCCGAACTCGATGCGCGCGCGGATCCGATCGAGCGCGAGAAAACGCCTGGCTTGGACGTGGATCGGCTCCTCGTACCAGCACACGGACCGTGAAGGCGGCGGATCACCGGGATCGACCGCGTAGCGAATCGTCGCCCACGCGCACGGCGCACCGAGACGAGCGGGAGGATCCAAGAGCGGCGGACGAAACGGGCGCACGACGCTGCCGTCGGAGTTCGAACCCTCGGCGAAGAGCACGATGATGCGCGCATCGGCGAGCGCAGCTCCGATCGTGGCATTCACCGCGGGAATCGAGCGCTTGTCCGTGCGGTCGATGAAGATGGTCCCCATCTTCGCCGCCATGTATCCCACGAGCGGCCAGCGGCGGATCTCGTGCATCGAGACGAAGGCCGGCGCTTCGAGCACGGCCGCGAGCGACAGGATATCCGCGTATCCGACGTGGTTCGTTACGAGCACGCACGGCCCGCTCGGTGGGGTACCGACGATCTCGATCTCCAGGCGACCGATGCGGCACAGTGAGCGCCCCCAACGTTGAAAGCAGGCTACGCGCCACGCTCGCGATCGTTCGGGTCCGCGGTGGAACGGGCTCGCGACCGCCCACTGGATCGAGAGCACGACGGTCGCGCCCATCCCGAGGGCAATTCGGCTGACGCGTCGCGCGACGCGCAGCGGAAGTCCGGCGCGGTAGCTGTCGATCGTGGGGCGCCGGTCGGGCATCGGCGCGGGATCCTCGGGCCGGAGTGGCGCTGTCGCAAGAAGCGGGCTTGGGGTGAGTCGCCGTCGAGAGTCAGGCCCGGACACGGGGAGGATGCCCACGAGCCGACTTTCCCTTCACGCCAGGAAGCGTACGCTGTGGGGAACCACCGGAGACCTTCGATGAAAACCCTGATCGCCTCGTCCCTCGCCCTCGTCGCCCTGTTCACCTCGGCCGTTTCGGTTCTGGATTCTCAGAAGGAAGCCCCGAAGGTCGCCCCCATCACGGTCGCCGAGAACGCAGAGATCCTGCGCACGCAGAAGCCCTCCTACCCGCTGACGAAGTGCGTCGCCAGCGGCCGCGCACTCGACGAGAAGGCGATCGACATCGTCCTCGACGGTCGACTCGTGCGCCTGTGCTGCGGCGACTGCAAGGCCAGCGCGGACAAGGACAAGGCCGCGTGGATCGCGAAGATCGACGCCGGCGTCATCGCCGAGCAAAAGCCTGCATATCCGCTCACCACGTGTCCGATCTCGGGCGAAAAGCTCGGCGCGAAAGGCGATCCGATCGACGTCGTGAGCGGCACGAAGCTCGTTCGACTGTGCTGCAAGGGCTGCATCCCGGCCTTCGAAAAGGACGTGGCCGCCACGATGGCCAAGGTCGACAAGGCTTGGATCGAAGCGCAGATCGCGACGTATCCGCTCGACACGTGCGTGATCAGCGATGAGAAGCTCGACAGCATGGGTGGCGCCGTCGACGTGCTCTACGGGACGAAGCTCATCCGGCTGTGCTGCAAGGGCTGCAAGAAGTCGGTCGAGAAGGAAGGCCCGGCTCTCGTCGCGAAGATCGAGGCGGCACGGAAGAAGTAGGTCGGATCAGAGCGCAGCGGTCAGGCATCACGTCGTGCGGACTGCGCCGGTGATTCCACCGGCGCGGATGCCGGCGACGACACGGGCGAGTTCCTCGCGCACGATCGGTTTGGCGAGGTGGTGGTCCATTCCCGCTGCCACGCAACGCTCACGGTCCTCGACCATCGCGTTCGCGGTCAACGCGACGATCGTCACGTGCTCGCCATCGAGCTCACGCGCGCGGATCGCGGACGTGGCTTGGTAGCCGTCCATCTCGGGCATCTGGCAGTCCATGAACACCGCGTCGTAGGGCGATTGGCTCCACATCTCCACGGCCTCGCGACCGTTCGCGGCGACGTCCACGCGGCAACCGAGGCGCTCGAGGAGTTTCACCGCGAGCCGCTGGTTGACCGGATTGTCCTCGGCGAGCAGGACGCGCGGACGCGGCATGGCCGACGTATCGTCCGCCGGTTCCGGCGTGGGCGTCGTCGGCGAGTCGTCCTCGTGCTCGAGGCCCAGAGCGCGACGCAAAGCCGCCGGTCGCACCGGACGCTGGAGGATGACAGCCCGCTCGAGACCCGGGACGTCGCCCTCGACCAGCCCGCGTCGATCCGCAGCCAGGACGACGAGCCGTGTTCCGCCGGGTCCGTCGCCGAAGTCCAGTGATTTCAGGACGTCGATCCCGCGTGCATCGAGCGCGCGATCATCCACCACGAGCGCATGACACCGTTCTCCGTCCGTAGCCACTTCGCGCACTGCAGAGTAGCCCGCAGTGAGGTCCTCGCTCGTGCGACACGAAGCGCCGAGAGCCTGGAGCGTCTCGGCAATCGTCTCGCGCAAGATGGACTGCGGGCTGACGATGACCACCGCGCTCCCGTCGAGGCGGTCGCATGCCGGGGCCGTGCTCGTCGCGCCGAGCTGGAACGCGAGATCGACCGTGAACGTCGAACCCAATCCGAGGCTGCTCGTGACGGAGATCGCGCCGCCCATGAGGTCCGTGATCTGTCGCGAGATCGCCAACCCGAGCCCCGTGCCCCCGAATTGCCGTGTCGTCGATTCATCGGCCTGCGTGAACTTCTGGAAGAGCAACGGAAGCCGGTCGGCGGGTATGCCGACGCCGGTATCTCGGACGTGGATCGAATAGCGCGCTGACTGCCCCTCGATACCGATGAAACAGACTTCGACGAACACGTGCCCAGACTTCGTGAATTTGACGGCGTTCCCGGCCAGATTGAGGAGCACCTGCCGGAGTCGACCAGGGTCCCCCAGGACGTTGCGCGGCCCCGAGGGATCCACCCGCAGGATCAGTTCGATTCCGGACGCGTGAGCCTTCGGCTGGAGGAGTTCGACGACCTCCGCGGCAACGCGCTCCAAGTCGAAAGGCAGATTCTCGACGGCCATCTTCCCAGCCTCGAGCTTCGAGAAGTCCAGGATGTCGTTCAGGATCGAGAGCAACGCCTCGGCCGAACTGCGCACGGTTTCGGCGTGCTCGCGCTGATCTCGGTCCAGTTTGGTGTCGAGCAGGAGCCCCGTCATGCCCAGCACGCCGTTCATGGGTGTACGGATCTCGTGGCTCATCGCCGCCAAGAAGTCCGACTTGGCGCGCGCGGAGTCCTCGGCGGCGACGCGTGCCAAGTCGAGCTCGTGCGCGTTCGACACCAACTGAATCTCGACGGCCTGCCGACGGCGAATGTCCTGCTCGAGGAGCCGCTGCGTCGCGCGCAACTGAGAGGACACCGTCTCGATCGCCAGTGTGGCTGTCGACACTTCGTGGAGCCGCTCCTCCAACGCGTGACCACGCCATCCGAGTTCGCGGCGCAACTTCTCGTCACGCAGGGCACGCGATCGCAGATCGTGGGCCCAGAAACCGCAGATCCCGACATGGACGATGGCGATGCCGAAGTGGAAGGCGAGTCTCGTGACGCCGACGTAGTCGTCCTCGAAAAAGAACAGGTTCGTCCCCGAGTTGTGCATCACGGCGAACAGGATGTGCTGTCCGATGATCAGCAGCGCGCCGGGCCACATGCAGACCCAATCGCGATAGGCGATCATCAATGTGAACGCCGTGAAGAACCAGAAGTGCTGCTCCGCTTGCCCGTGCATCTGGAAGATGTGTAGGGCGACGAACATCTGCAGCGAGATCCCGGCGATCGAGCGCGTCAGGAACGTCCGGGGCGCGAGCGCTTTCGCTGCCAGGAACATCAAGATGGCTGGGCCACCGACGAAGAGCGCCGCGCTCCAGGTTTCGTAGAACGGAGAAAGCAACAAGCCCACGGCGAAGTGCAGCCACAGGAAACGCGCGATCAGCGTGTCCCCGCGCGCATGGATCGGGCGCAGGATCACCGCGACTTCGGCCGGACCGAAAACCTGGTCGGGTGGGATGACCGGCGCCGAGCCCCTGGGTGTGCTCAAGGTGCACCCTCGCCCGCACTCGGCAGCACGCACCCGTACGCCACGGTCGCGCGCGATTCGAAGGCCGGGGTCGAAAGCCCCAGAACGGCGTTCGAGAGGGCGATCCGCGCGAATTCGGTGCGCTCGTCACGGCAGTACCGCGACAGATTGTAATTACCGCGCCAGACGAGCTTCGCCTCGCGATCGACGATCGCCGCTTGAGGCGTCGAGTAGGCGCCGACGGCGGCGGCGATGCTGCCGTCCTGGTCGGTGTACGAAACCAAGCCCGTGTCGAGCGCCTCGAACCGCGAGCGCGACACCAGGGCATCCGAACCTTCGAGCACGGCCACGACGCGCGCGCGCCCGTCGAACTCGCGAGCCAACCCGACGACGTGCTCGAGGTTGAACCGCGAGCACGGACAATCCGGATTGAACACGTGGAGGAGCGTTGGACCGGGAGCGGACCGCACGGCACGATCGAGCGCGCGCGGCAGGTCGACTGAATCGCCCAGTTCGACTTCGATCCGATTCGTCGGCACAGGAGTCGGTGCCGAATAGCGCAGGTCGAAAGTCCAGAACGCCCACCCTGCGATCGCCAGACCCGCGGTAGCTGCCAGGCCTGCGGCGATGGCTCGCGGGCCGGCGTCCTGTCGTTCGGGGCATTGGAAATCCTGAACAGGCTCGGCGGGCATGGGGCTGCTCGGAACGGTCGGGGAGGACCGGTGAGCGACTATCGGCCTAGTGCGAGTAGGCCTTGAGTGGCGGGCATCCTCAGACCTTGGCGAGTGCCCGCTTCCGGAGCTCGGACACGACCATCTCTCCCACCTGATCCGTGGGGTGATCGCCGGTGTTCACGCCCTTGATGCGCCCCGAACGCACGAGATCGATCACGGAGTTCTCGATCTCGGCGCCGGCAGCTTTCTGGCCCAAGTAATCGCACATCATTCCCGCCGCGAGGATCGCCGCGACCGGACAGGCCTTGTTCAGGTTCGTGTACTTCGGTGCCGAGCCGTGGATCGGCTCGAACAACGAGATCTTGCCTGGGTGGATGTTGCCCGACGCGGCGATGCCCATGCCACCTTGGATCATCGCGCCGATGTCGGTGATGATGTCGCCGAAAAGGTTCGTCGTGACGGCGACGTCGAACCACTCGGGGTTCTTGATCATCCACATGCACGCTGCGTCGATGTAGGCGTGGTCGGCCTCGATGTCCGGATACTCCTTCGAGACTTCGGCGAAGGTACGCGTCCAGAGATCTTGGGCACGCAGCGCGTTGGCCTTGTCGATCATCGTGACCTTCTTCTTCTTGTTGCGGCTCCGCGCCAACTCGAAGGCATAGCGGATGATGCGCTCCGTCCCGACGCGCGTGTAGACCATGACCTGCGTCGCGACCTCGATCGGCAGGCCCT
>JAYTBY010000209.1:0-4309 GCA_043736755.1 Planctomycetota bacterium
GTCGGTGAGTACCGACGGGTCCTGTATTTCCGCCACACGCTGGCGAACAAGGCGTTGACGGGTCTCGCGAACGTGCTGACGGACCTGAACCTGTCCGACGTCGAGACCTGTTACAAAGCGGTGCGCACGAGCTTGCTGCGCTCGATCCCGATCCGCAGTGCGGATTTTCGCGTCGAAATCGAGCTGATCTTCAAGCTCGAGAAGCGTGGCGCGCGCATCTTCGAAGTGCCGGTCCGCTACTCGGGTCGCACCTACGAAGAGGGCAAGAAGGTGCGCGCGAAGGACGGGTTCCTCGCACTCGTCGCGATGCTGCGCTACTGGCTCGTCGACGATCTGTACAAGCCGGACGAGCACGGCTCGAACATCCTCGTCTCGATGTCGGACGTGCCGAAGTTCAACCGCTGGATGGGGGATGCGATCCGGCCGCACTGCGGCGACCGGGTGCTCGAGATCGGCGCTGGCATCGGCAACATGACGCGCAACCTGTGTCCGCGCGACGTGTACACGGCGACCGACGTGAACCCGCTGTACCTCGAGTACTTGCGCGGTGCGTTCCAAGGACGGCCGTACCTCGACGTGCGGCACTGCGACTTGGCGAATCCAGCGGATTTCGAGGCACTTTCGGGCCGCTACGACACGGTCGTGTGCTTGAACGTGCTCGAGCACGTGCCCGACGAGGCGGGGTCGCTCGCGAACGTGCGCAACGCCTTGGCGCCGGGCGGCAAGTTCGTCGTGCTCGTGCCGCAAGGTCCGGGCCTCTACGGATCACTCGACGAAGTCCTCGGTCACGTGCGCCGATACACGCGCGCGTCGCTCTCGAAAGCGCTGGTCGACGCAGGTTTCGAGGTCGAGACGCTGTTCGACTTCAATCGCGCCACGACACCGGCGTGGTGGTGGAACGGGCGCGTGCTGAAACGCCGTCACTTCGGCCGCGTGCAGTTGAAGATCATGAACTCGACCGTGTGGCTTCTGCGCCGGCTCGACAAGCTGTTGCCGTGGCATGGCACGTCGGTGGTCGCGGTCGCGCGCAAGCGCTGATTCGACCGAGCGTGGATACGAGCCACGCTTTTCGGGCATGCGCCGGATTCCACGATCCCCGCGGACGCGGACCCGGTCTCATTCCGTGGGCGGTTCGACGGTGCACATGAGCCACGGCACGGGAACCCTGTCGAGTCCAGCGGCCTCGGCCATCACGCACAGCGCACGCAATCGCGCCACTCCGAGCCGCTGGACGATCTCGAAGCCGACGGCGTATGCGTCCTCGCGCACCTGAGTGGGCGCAGCTTCCCACTGGCGTTCGGTGACTTGCAGTGCCAGCGCGCGTCGTTCCGGCGTGATCTCGTTCAGCCTGAGGTCGAGCTCGAGTTCGCGGATCTGCTTCCATTCGGGGGCGAGCTTCAGCGCGATCGAATCCGCCAAGCCCTCCTCGACGGCGTGGGGCAAGCGATCCCACGTCCTGCTCGCGTACCAATGGACTAGCTCGTGCGCGATGGCGAAACGCGCCTGCATCAGGCCGAGGTTGCTGATCACGATGTGCCGGTCGACCACGCGTCCGGCGCGGTCACGAACGACCCACACCCCGCCCCCGAATGGTGTGGGCACGTGGTGCACGTGGTGAATGACGAACGGGGGAGGCTGATCCACCTCCATTTCCCGAGCTACTGGGGCGCTGAACGAATCCGCGATCTCCGCGATCGCCCGGGCGACATGTTCGTCGTCCGAGCGCGCGACTCCCGTCGGAGTGGCGTACTCGAACCTGGGCTGCGCGGAGCGACAGCCGCACGGCGCGAGCGCGAGGAGCATCAGGATGGCGGTGTGTCGCATGGGGGAGGCGGGCGGTCGCCAACGAACCAGCAGCCGCCGAGTCAGGTTGAGTCAGGGAACGTCGTACCAGGTGCTCTCGGGGAACGGACGCGGCCTCGAGCGCTCACGACAGTTTCGGCAGGCTCTTCTTCGGCGGATCGAGCCACAGCTGCAACGCGAGCAGTGGGGGCCCGACGAAGAACAGCGCGAACATCGGCGGCGCGATCGCCAGTGCATTGTTCGCCCCGATCACGTCCCACTCGGCGAGCAGACGGATCACGCACTCGACCGCGGCGACGAGAACGGCGATCCCGACCTGCAACGACTTGCCGCGCACGATCGTCTTCGGATCCGTGACCATGAAGAACATGAACATCGTGTACATGGGGCCCGTGATCGGCGCGAGCTCGGACAAGAAGCGTCCGCCGTCGATCAAGAACGAGCGCAACGCCGCGAACGCGACGAACGCGACGAGCCATGAGAGCGTGACGTGCCAAACCTTCGCGCGGTACACGGTCAATCCGCCGAGACCCCACAGGACGCCGACCGTCCACAGCTCGTTGCCCCACTGGTGGCTGAGCATCGACACGACGGACGACGCGGCGACGAGCATGAAGCACACGCCTAAATTCGTCGGGTTCCACAGGTGTTTTCCGCGCCACGCGAGCACGTACTTCGACGCGATCGAGAGGAACGCGCACACGACGAACGGCCACAAGAGCGAACCCGCCGGCTTGAGCAGGATCGCGACGCTGTTCCCGCTGATGTAGGCCGAGAGCAGGTTGACCCACTTCCCCGACGTGGCGCGTCCGAGGACCAGCTCGGTGACGATCGCGGTGCCGAGCGCCAGCGCCCACGGCAAGTAGCTGTCGCCCAGGATCTGGAAGCGCCACTGCCCGATCACGAGGAACGTCGAGAGGAGCGTCGAGCTGTACCAACGCGGGTCGATGCGCTGGAAGAACGGTTTCGCCTCGGGGGGAGTTCCGAAACTCGCGGCGGCAGTGCTGGTCGTCATGGCGCTCGTTGCTCGGTGTTCGGCGCGGCGGCCCGAGTGGTTTCGTCCGGATTCGACTTCACGGCGTCGGCTCCTCGACCCGCACGCGCCGTCCTCCGCGCTCGTCGTGGAGCGTCGTCACCGCGCCCGACGGCCATCGGATCTCGATGCGCGACGCACTCGCGGCATCACCCAGTCCGAAGTGCAATCGACGCTCGTTTTGCGCCGCGAAACCGCTCGCGGCCGTGACCACCTGGCATTGCACGCGCCCCGGCGTCTCGACGCGCACGATCGCGCCGTACGCCTCACGGTTCGCCCGCGTGCCGACGAGATCGAACTGGATCCAACTGCGCCCCGCGTCGACCTCGTTGCGATAAAGGAGCAGTGGTCCGGCCTGATTCGCCACGACCGCATCGAGCACGCCGCGGTTCGAGAAATCCGCCAGCGCCACAGCGCGTCCGTCGAAGAGATCCGTGACGCCGATCGCTTGTGCACCGTTCACGAAGCGCAGGCGTCCCTGGTTCACGAGCACGCACGAAGGCTGGTACCCCGAGAGGCTGCGATCCTCCATGGGCGGCCAGAACTGCGCGTCCTCGGCCAATGCTCCCGCGCCGATCGCGATCTTCGACATGCCGAACCAGTAGTCGCGCTCCTTCGAGGCCGAGACGAACCCGTTCACCACGAAGAGGTCGGTCATCGCGTCGTTGTTCAGGTCGCCGAACTGCGCGCCCCAGGCCCAACCGCAATCGACCTCCGGACCTTGCCCGACGTTGCGCAGCGTTCCTCCGGCAGCGAGACGGTTCACACGCAGGTTGTTGCCTTGGAACAAGTAGCCGCGCTGCGAGATGTTCGTCACGAAGACGCCCAACGTGCCTTCACCGGTGAAATCGCCGAGTGCCGCCGACATACCGCTCTTGCTGGATTCCTCGAGCCCGACGCCCTCGGCCAAGACGAACGTCCCGTCGTGCGCGTTGCGGAAGAATTCCTCGGGACCGTAGTCGTTCGCGAGATACAGGTCCTGCCATCCGTCACCGTCGAGGTCGGCGGCGACGACAGCCATTGTCCAGCGCGTGCTGCCCACCCCCGCTCGATCCGTGACGTCCGCGAAGGTTCCGTCGCCGCGATTCTCGAACAAGCGGTTTGCGCCACCGTTTTTCGCGAACTCGAAGCTCTCCTGCATGATCCGCGTCGTCGTGAGATGCCACAGATCGATGTCAGGGCGGAAGTACGCCGTGACGTAGAGGTCGAGGTCGCCGTCGCGATCCATGTCGAACCACGTGGCGCCCAAGGAGTTCATGTGGACGTCGAGGCCCGCGGTCTTCGACATGTCCACGAAGCGCGCATCGCCCTCGTTGCGGACGAGCATCTGCCGCCCGAATCGATACAGGAAGGCGTCGACGTCGCCGTCGCCGTCGTAGTCGGCCCACACGGACCCGTTCGTGCAGCCGTCACCCGCGCGATTCATGTCCGCGAGTCCGGCAGCTTCCGCGCGATCCTCGAACGTGCCGTCGC
>JAYTBY010000210.1:0-1950 GCA_043736755.1 Planctomycetota bacterium
GTGCTCATCGCGCGGCACAGTACGGCCTCGCGCTTCTCGCGGGAAGCGCGCTAGACGGTGCCCGAAATGAGCGACGGCGCGCGGCATCCCGCGCGCCGTCTGTTCCATCGAGCGTGGATCCGCGCTGCGCTCAGCCGAGCTTCGTGAGCGCTTCGGCCTCGGCCTCCGCGGTGAGTCCCGCGCGCACCTTGCCGCGCCGCTCTTCCGGCAACGTCGCGAACCACGCCAAAGTGTCCTTGATCGTCACGTCGACCGGGCGGAACGTGAGTCCGGCCGCGACGGCGCGCTCGTTGCTCCACGTGTGGAAGCCCTTCGATTCGCCTTCGCTCGGAGCCCAGATCGGGAAGTCGAGAGGGCCCAGCTTCTCCAGTTCGGCGAGAGTCGCCCAGCGCACCGAAATGTCTTTGGCGCTCGATGATTTCTGGCATTCCTCGATCGCGCGGCCCCACGCGAGCTTCTCCTTCGGGCCGCAAGCGTTGAAGGCACCCGTCGTGCGCGCTTCACCGAGCTTCACCATGATGTCGGCGAGGTCGCGCACGTCGATGATCTGGATCGGATCCGTCGGGCTGCCGGGGACGAGGATCTTGCCGCCGCGTTGGAATCGCAGGGGCCAGTAGGTGAAGCGATCGGTCGAGTCGCCGGGTCCGACGATGTAACCCGGACGCACGATCGTCGATCGACCGGCGAACGCCGCGGTCGCGGCTTCTTCGCACAGCACTTTGAGCGGGCCGTAGAACTCGTAGCTCTTGCCCATCGTCTCGACGGTCGGATCGTCCATGCGGCCGAGCTCGGCTGTTTCGTCCGCACCCAACACGTCGTTCTTCGCGTACGCGGAGATGCTCGACACGTAGACGATGTGGCCCGAGCCGGATTTCGCCAGCATCTCGGAGCTCGTCTTCACGTGTCGCGGGTAGTAGCCCGTGTCGTCGAACACGAGGTCGAACTTGCGCCCTTCGAGGCCTTTCACGCCGCCGTCCTTCGACGGATCGCGATCGCCCTTGATGCGCTCGAGATCCGGGAAGAGATCGGCCTTCGTCTTCCCGCGATTGAACAGGACGACTTTGTGTCCGCGTGCGAGCAGAGCTTCGACGAGTGGAGGTCCGATCAGCCCCGTGCCGCCGAAGACGAGGACGTCCAGCGGTTTCGAGGCCTTCGGACGTTCGTCACCGGCGTGCGCGCGCGTGGCGAGCAAGGCTCCGGCGGCCAGGGACACGGATAGGAACTCGCGACGGTCGGTGCGCATGATTCGTGGGCCTCGAGGGGGACGAGCGCCATCCTGCCGTCCGTACTTCGCGAGTGCTCGTTCGCAGTCTGTTTCCTTGCAAGCTCCACACGCGCTGCGCACCGTGGCGGAAATGCACGACGTGAAGAGTTCCAGCGCGTGGCGTGAGCCGGAAGCGTCGATTACGGCGTTGGTCGATGCGCCCCCGACGCCGTGGCTCGTGCTCGCGCCTGGTGCAGCGCACATCCTCGAGATCGGGCTCGCCGGGCTGCCGTCGATTCACGATGTCGCGCGACCGAAGGAAAAGCTCGCGGGCCTGCGCATCGACACGGTGCGGTTCGCGCGGCATCAGCTCGCGTTCGGGACGTCGATCCACGTGCGCGATCTCGCGGGGACTTGGCGGCGCGAAATCGCGCTGCCCGCGGGTCGGCGCATCGCGTCCGTGTCGTGGTCGCACGATGCACGACGGTTCGCGTTCGTGCTCGACGCGGGCGGCGCGGGCGAATTGTGGTGGGGGATGATCGACCGCAGCGAGCTCGCGCTCGTTGCGCGGGGCATCCACGCCGTCCTCACCGATGGGTTCGCGTGGATGCCGGATGGTGCGCGCGTCCTCGCTACGTTCGTGCGCGAAAATCGCACCGCTCCGCCTGCGCGGCCCGTCGTCGCGGCGGGGCCCAATGTCCTGGAGACCCGTGGCGAGCGGACGCCACAGCGCACGCACCAGGATC
>JAYTBY010000211.1:0-1949 GCA_043736755.1 Planctomycetota bacterium
CGCGCACCTTGGAGGACCGGGGCCTGGTTCGGTGCCGCGGCCCTCGTCGTGCTCGTGGGCTGGGGCGCGTGGGCCCACTACGCTCGCGTACCGCTCTACGCGGCGAGTGCGAGCGCGCGCCTCGTCTCCGACCGTGCCGTCCATCCGATCTCGTCCGAGGTCGCCGGGCGCGTGAGTGCTGTGCACGCGCGCCTCGCGGATCGCGTTGCGGTCGGGGACGTTTTGGTGGAGATCGACGCGACCGCTTCGATGCTCGAGCAGGACGAGCAACGCGCCCGCCTGGAATCGCTCACGGCTCAATTGACCGAGCTGCGAGTCGAGATCGCCGCCCGCGAACGCGCGCTCGAAGAATCCGCGGCGGTGGACGAGGCCGCCCTGCGCGAAGCGCGCACGCGGATCGAAGTGCTCGTGCTCGGCGCGCGCGTCTCGGCCGACGAATCGGAACGCACGGCACGCCTGCAAACGAGCGGCAATGTGTCCGAACTCGACGTCTCGAAGGCGCGCGCCAGTGCCCAGAAGGACGAGTTCTCGCTCGCCGCCCAGCGCATCGCGCTCGAACGCGAGGGTGCTGAGCGGGTGCGCGCGCACACCGAACGCGAGGCGAGCCTGGCCGCGGGACGACGCACCTTGTCCGAGCTCGAAGGCGGAGTCGCAGGCAGCACGGCTGCGATCGCGCGTATGGAGCACGAGATCGACCTCCGGCGTCTGCGCGCGCCGGCCGACGGCGAGATCGGCGAATGGACCGCTCCGACTCCCGGGACGTACGTCCAGGTCGGTGAGCGTCTCGGCGTGATCCTCTCGGCTGGAAACCTGAAGGTCGATGCGCGCTTCTCACCGTCGGCCGCGCTCGGTCGTGTCCAGCCGGGCGCGCGCGGGACGCTGCGCCTGGACGCCTACCCGTGGATGCAGTACGGCGCGATTCCGATCTCCGTCGTCCGCATCTCCAGCGAAGCGCGCGACGGGACGATCGAGGTCGAGTTCGCACTCGACGACGCGGCCAGAGCGCGCATGCCGCTCGAGCACGGTTTACCCGGCAGCGTGCAGGTCGAAGTCGATCGCGTGACACCGATCGATCTCCTGCTGCGCGCGGTCGGCGGCTCGAAAGGCGTCGCGAACGCGCGACCGGGCACGATGCCCGCGAAGGCCGACTGAAATGCCCGCGCCGCGCGAGTCCAGGCGTAGTTGGCGCCCGTACGAGGTCGTGCAGACCTCGCCGATGGACTGCGGTTCGGCGGCGCTGAAATGTTTGGCCGAGGGCTTCGGCATCCGCGTGTCCTACGGGCGCTTGCGCGAAGCCTGCCAGACCGACTTGGACGGCACGTCGATCAGCACACTGCAGAGCGTCGCCCGCGAGCTTGGTCTCGACGCGCATCAGGAGTTGCTACCAGCCGATCACATCGGTGCAGCATCGGACAGGGCTTCCGCGGCGAATCTGCCGGCGATCATCGTCGTACGGACGGAGGTCGGCGCGAATCACTTCGTCGTCGCCTGGCGTCGCGTGGGTCCGTGGTTGCTCGTGATGGATCCGGCCAGCGGTCGCCGTTGGATCCGCATCGAGGAGTTCCGGCGCACGCTCTACCGGCACAGTTTGGATGCGTCGGCCGACGCATGGCGTCGATTCGCCGCCTCCGATCGCGCGACGGCTCTGCTCGAGAGGCGGCTCCGCGATTTGGGTGCGACGCAGGGCGCGCGCTGGATCCAGAGCGCTCTGGCGGATCCGACGTGGAGATCGCTGGCGGCGTTGGACGCCGCCGCGCGCATGGTCCACTCGCTCACGGAGGCGGGCGGCGTCGCGCGTGGCGACGAGGCTGCGCTTCTCCTCGAATCGCTGTACGAAGCCGCGCGCATCGGCGACGTCACGTCGATGAGCACGATCCCGACCACCTATTGGTCGGTGCGCCCGCACGGCGCGATCTCGGGGCAGCCGCAGATCTTGAACGTGAGCGGCA
>JAYTBY010000212.1:0-1949 GCA_043736755.1 Planctomycetota bacterium
TCAGCTTCTCCAATGCGATTCAGATGGCTCTGGAGGCGCATCCGAAGGTCAGGGGCTTCGACGTCCAGCTGAACATTGTTGACGCTCCCTGTGGAGACCCGGCTGCAGATGCGGCGGCAGCGTCGGCGATCGTCGCGAATCCCCAGAACGTCGGTGTGCTCGGACAGCTGTGCTCGTTCGGTTTCGAGGCAGCGCTCCCCATCTACGAAGCGGCGGGGCTCGCCGTCATCTCGGGAAGCGCGTCGCAGCCTGACCTGTCCTCCTTCGGCCCGTCGGTCTTCAACCGCACGATCGTCGACGACGACGGCTTTGCCGACTGGTTCCCGCGCGTCGACGTGCTCCCGAGCGTCGTGGCGTGGCGTCAGGCGTACGAGACACGGTTCGGAGTAGCGCCCCTGCCGTTGGCCGAGTTCTACTTCGACGCCGCAAGTCTCTTGCTCCGCCGCGTGCATCAGGTATCGCGAAAGGTGCACAGCAACCTCGTGATCGACCGAGCCGCGCTTGCACGTGCCGTTCGGCGGACGGTCGACTTCAAGGGAGTGACTTGCTCGATCACCCTCGACCCCTCGACCGGCGACCGCGTGAGTGATCTCGCCGCCCTCGACCATTGCAGCGAAGAAGACGGAGACGAAGACAACGATTAGGTCGGTCGCGCGGACGGGTTAGCGCGCGCTTCGCTCGATCAGCTCGATCCGGTAGCTGTCGGGTTGGCGCACAGTTCCGAGTTAAGAGTGCGGCGGAGCCGGCTCTCGGAACGTGCGTACCCTCGTTCGGACGTCCCCAGCGCTACCGAACCGCGTCAACGTCTAGGACGATCGGCGTCGCGAGCCGGTTCCGTGCTGCGCCGATCTCGATCCGCACGAAACAGGCGTCCTTCGGCGTCGTGTACCGAAGGGGGAACGTGCCCCAGCCGGGCGCACCCGGTGCGCCAAAGAAGCGAAGAATCGTCTGCTTTACGAACCTCGACGAGCGACCGGCGCAGGTGAGGTAGTGAAATGTGATGTTCACCTGCGGCCGCGTCGCGGGCGGGCCGGCGCGCCCACCCGCCCACGCGAAGCGGAGGTTCGCAGTGGTCGTGTAGGTGGTCGCCGGGCTGACGCGGGCTCGTTCGCTCGTCACCGACGCAGTCGGGTTCGCCGTCAGGCGGAGGAAGCCGCGCCCGCGAATCGGCGAGGCTTCGTCCACCGCGAGCGGCTGACCCGCCCCCTTGATCGTCCAGCGGGCAGCTCCGTCCTCGAAGGAACCGTTCGGAATCTCCGCCACGTGGAACCCGTAGAGGTCTACGAGTTCTTTCTGGACTCGGTTGAAACCGCTGCCGCGCAGCTTCACGGTCGCAGTCGAGGCGACGAACTGCGGTTCGCCTGTTTCGTCTGTCCACTTCCAGAACGTGCCGCCATCGACGCCGTGCTGGCGCATCAGCGGCCCGAGGCTCTCGACAGCCTACTCGGACGGCACGTCGGACGCTCCGAACTCGATCGCGGTCAGTCTTGCCTCGGGTTCTGTGCGCGCGCGGGTCGTTTGCAGCGTTTCGTCCGCCCATGTGTGCGGATCGGCGTCGGTGCAGGGCACAAATCGCACGTCGACGTAGGCGCATTTCCGATGTTGATAGATCGAGAGTGCGTAGGTCCGCTCTCCTGGAGGCGTCCCCATCCGGTCGAAGAGTGTCCGGAGGACTTCCACCGGCCTCCAGAGGTGAGCCGCCTGCGCGTCTGGTCCAGCCGGCTGCTGGGCCTCGTGCCGGTAGTCGCCCACGATTACCTCGGCGGTGAGTTTCCGCGCCGGGATCTCCAAGGAGCGACCGTACCGGAGGGCAGAGTCCACGTACCGGCCCGCGACGGAGTCCGGGCCCATCCAGAGCGGTGCCTCACTCTGGCCGCCGCACGAATCTGGGACCCCGTCGTACGGCGGCAAGTTGTCGATCCCGTGCTTGTCGCCACCGAACGCGATGA
>JAYTBY010000213.1:0-4297 GCA_043736755.1 Planctomycetota bacterium
GAGTCCGTCCACGGCACGCGTCTCGCCGCGTGGACCTAAGAACGTGACGCGCAAGTCGTCGACTTCGAGGATCACGCTCATCCGCGTCCGCCCTTCGGATCCAGCGCGTCGCGCAAGCCGTCGCCGAGCACGTTGAGCGCGAGCAAGACGGATCCCATCGCTGCGGCCGGACCGACGACGAGCCACCAGTCGAGGCCGAGCGGGTTGATCGCATCGGCGCCGTCGACCGCGAGCAGGCCCCAACTCACCTTGGGCGCTTCGATTCCTAACCCTAGGAACGACAGAAACGACTCGAAGAGCAGGATCGAGGGAATCGACAGCGTGAGATAGACGATCACGATCCCGAGCACGTTCGGCAGCACATGGACGCGCACCAGCCACGGTGTGCGTGCTCCGGCGAGCCGTGCCGCGGCGATGAACTCCGAGTTCTTCAGTTGCAGGACTTGTCCGCGCACGACCCGCGCCATCGTCAGCCAGTAGAAGAGTCCGATCGTGACGTAGAAGATCGACTCGCGCTCGAGTCCGATCGTGGCCGCGAGCTCTTCGCGCCAACCGTCGATCACGGTGATCAGGAAGATCACGACGAAGATGAACGGCAGCGAATAGAGCGCGTCGACGATGCGCATCAGGATCTGGTCGACACGACCGCCGGCGAGACCGGCGACGGCGCCCCACGTCACGCCGACGAGGAGGCTCGTCAGCGTTGCGAGCAGTCCGACGGCGAGCGATGTGCGCGAGCCCCACACGATGCGCGACAGGAGGTCGCGGCCCTTCGAGTCCGTGCCGAGCCAGGCTGATGTCTGCAGGTCGCCGAAGAGCGCTTGACGCAGAGAGACAAGCGACTCGTCGACACTCGAGAGCTGCCAATACTCCGGCGTGAAGCCGTGCACGAAGAAGCTCGTCCAGGGCGCGATCGGTGCCAGCGGCTCGTCGCGCAGGTCGAGCGCGATCGGCGATGGGAGAGGCAGGAGCGGTGCGAGGAGACTCCCGAGCGCTACGAGCGCGAGGAACGCCAGCGCGACGAACGCCGGTCGATTTGCGCGCAAGTCATCCCACGCGCGACGCCACGGGCCGGGCGAAGCGAGCGCCGTCTCGATCCGCGCCGCGTCGTCGCGTCGGCGCATCATGCTTCGTCCTCCAACGCGATCCGCGGGTCGAGCGAAGCCTGCACGACGTCCACGAGCAGGTTGAGTACGCAGACCAGCGCCGTGTAGAGGATCGTGACGCCCATCGCGAGCGCGTAGTCGCGGTTCAGCGCGCTGTTCACGAAGTGCGAGCCCGTCCCCGGGATCGCGAAGATGCGCTCGATGACGAGTGATCCGGTCAGGACGCCCGCGGCGGCGGGGCCGAGGTAGCTGATCACCGGTTGGATCCCGGCGCGCAACGCATGACGCGTCACGACGAGTCGCGGCGGCAGACCCTTCGCGTGCGCGGTGCGGATCCAATCTTGGCCCAAAGCTTCGAGCATTCCGGTGCGTGTGAGTCGCGCGATGTAGGCCGCGAACGGCGCGCCGAGTGCGAGCGAGGGTAGGACGAGGTGTCGCCACGAGCCGTGACCCGCGACCGGCAAGATCGGCCAAACGAACGCGAAGAGCAGCACGAGCACGCCCGCGATCGCGAAGTTCGGCAAGGCGATGCCGGTCGTCGCCGCGAGTCGCAGCGCGACGTCGAGCGTCGTGCCGCGTCGCAGTGCGGACACGATTCCCGCGGTGATTCCGACTGCGAGCGCCCACGACAACGCCAGGAACCCGAGTGCCGCGGAGATCGGCAGAGATTGAGCGAGGAGATCGTTCACGCTCGCGTCGCGGTATTGCAGCGACGGACCGAAGTCGCCCGCGAGCACGCCGCCGAATGTGTCGGCTCCGTCGCCGCCGAGGAGCTTCGGTCCGTGTTCACCCAGCTCGAACGGCCCGACGTACGCCGCGAACTGCTTCCACGTCGGCCAATCGAGGCGGTAGCGCTCGCGCAGATTCTTCTCGACCGCAGCCGACGCGCGGCGCTCGGAATCGAACGGGCCGCCGCGCACGTTGCGCATGAGCACGAAGGAGATCGACGCGACGGCAAGGATCGTGATTGCGGCCCAAGCGAGTCGTCGCAGGAGGAATCGCGTCATCGCGAGGCTCGCCGGCGTTGTTCGGCGGGAGAGTAGAGGCCGGCTGGGGGGCCGTGACTTTCGACCTCTCGAACTCCCGACTCGTTGCCTGTGCGACGCTCCGCAAGCTCCGCGTCGTTCATCCAGTACCAGTACTTCGGGAAGTGCTCGTCCAGCGGGTTCGCATGGAACCCACCGAGCCGCGGATCGACGAGCGAGGTCACCGCGAACGTGTACACCGGCAGGATCGGGAGTTCCGCGAGCAACAACGCTTCGGCCTCGGCCAGGATCGCGAAGCGCTCGGGTGCGCGTGCGCGTCGTGCGCGCTCGAGCAGCACGCCGTAGCGCGCGTCGTTCCAACCCGTGCGCGAGTTGTCGGCACCCGGCGCGAAAACCTCCAGAAACGTGGCTGGATCCGCGTAGTCGGCGATCCACGACGAACGCGATACCTCGTACTCGAGCCGGCGCTGCGCGTCGAGGTAGACCTTCCACTCCTGATTGCGCAGGCGCGCCTCGATGCCGAGTTCCTTGCGCCACAGGTCGGCGACGACCTCGCACACGTCCTTGTTCGTCGCTTGCGACGCGAAGTGCAGTTCGATCGGTGGCAGGGGATGTGTCGGGCCGTATCCCGCTTCGGCGAGGAGTCGGCGCGCTTCGTCGAGGTCGTCGGCGAGCGTTCCGGATCGCCGGAGGTCCGCGCCCGTCCAACTTGGGATCAGTTTCGGAACCAGAGAGAACAACGGGGATTCGCCGGCCCCCGTGATTTTGTCTGCGATCGCTGCGCGATCGATGGCCAGCGCCAACGCTCGTCGCACGCGCACGTCGTCGAGCGGCGGCTTCGCGACGTTCACGCGCAGGAAGGAACTCCCGAGGTACGGCGCCGGTCGATAGTCCTCGCGTCCGCGCAAGCGCGGGATCGCGCTGACCGGGACCTCGTCGAGGTACGCGACCTCGCCGGTCAGATAGAAGTTGAGGTTCGTGGCGAGGTGCTCCGACGCGAGGACGTCGAGAGTGCGCAGCGCCACTTCGTCCGCATCCCAGTACCCGTCGTGCTTCGCGAGCCGAATCCGGTCGTTGATGCGCCTCTCGACGAGACGGAACGGACCGTTCGTGACCAGGTGCTCGGGCTTCGTCCATTCGACCTGCCAACGATCGGGCCAGCGCGCGCGAGCTGCTTCCAGCGCTCGTCGTGAGACGGGAACGAGGGGCGCCGCGACCGCGAGCTCCAAGAAGTAGTCGACGGGATGCTCGAGACCGACGACGAGAGTGCGCGCGTCGGTGGCCGTGATCGCGACGCTCGATGCGAACGTCCGCATCGGCACTCCGTCGTCGCCGACCTTCTCCGCCCACGCACGCGCGCCCCGCACCGCGAACAAGAGATCTGCGTACTGCGCCCCTGTCCGCGGATCGAGCAAGCGCTCCCACGCGAACGCGAAGTCATGCGCCGTGACCTCGGCTCCATCCGTCCAGCGCGAACCCGCACGGATCCGGAACGTCCACGTCAGGCCGTCCGGTGACGTGCTCCACGATTCAGCCATCCCTGGGATCGGCGCGGCGGTCCGCGGATCGCGCACGACCAGACCTTCGTAGAGCGCGCGGACCAGCCGGATCTCGGGGACGCCGGAGAGCTGCTGCGGATCCAGGGAACTCGGTTCCGCGCCGTTGCAGAAGGCCGCGTCCGCGCGCTCGAAACTCGCATCGGACACAGCGACTCCCACGGCCGCGATCAAGGCCAGAGGCACGAGAACCCATGCGAACCGTTGTTGAACCCCCGCCGTGGGCATGCGCGCACGATAGAGGCTCTGCGGATTGGATCCAGACCGGTGGAACGGGAGACGGGGATTCGCGACTCGACGGCCGGTTCCAGGAATCACCCGAGACGAGGGCCTTCGAGGATGGTCACCGGCGGCCTCGGCTCGGGTACCGTCCTCATCCGATGGATGCTCTCAACCCTGCGATTCGACTGGCCGTCATCCTCGCGATCACGGGCCTTCCGCTCGGTGCGTCGTTCGAGCCCCCCGCGAATCCGAGACCGGTCTCGGATTCGGACGGCGCGGCTCCCGCTGGTCGCGACCTGCGTCTTCCGCCGACGGACTCGTTCCACCCCGATCGTCAACCCGACGCGAGCGGCGCGCTGCCGCCGATGCCGGCGCCGACTTTTGGCGGGACCCTGACGGTCCACACCGAAAACCTGCCGCGACACCT
>JAYTBY010000214.1:0-1942 GCA_043736755.1 Planctomycetota bacterium
AGGCGGCCTTCTTGGCCGCTGAGCACGGCCCGACGAACCCGACGCCGCAGCGCGAGTGCCCGCGAAGCCGTAGTAGGGACTTTTTCAACGGGCTGCTAGCGGGGGGCGTTCCCCCAGGCCAAGGCCTGGAGGGCTTCGGACGCAATGAGGTTCGCCACGGTATCGGCAGCGAGGCCCGCGCAGGTTTCGAAGTGCGTCCGCATCTCGCTCGCGGCGAAGAATGAGGCGCGGTCCGTGACGGTGCGCGCCGACGCCCACGGCAGCCCTGCGCACTCGGCCACGGCTGCTGCCGCCGCAGTCTCCATCTCCGCCACGCAGGGCCCTCGAAACGCGCGTGCGAGCCGCAAGCGACGCCAGGGCGAGAGCACGGGACGGTCCGCCGTGAGGAAGCGCGCTTCGACGCCGGGCGCAGCGCGGATCCACGCGGTGCGAATCCTCGAGTCGGAAGAATTTTCGCGGCCAGCGCGCGTCGCCAAGTCCGTTTGGATCGCCTTCGTCGCGTGGACGAGGGTACCGGGCACGAGCCCGCGGGTGAGTCCACCGCACGTTCCGACGACGAGGAGCGCGCGCGCCGGTCCTTCTGCGACGAGCACCGCGGCGGCGTGTGCGGCGCGGACCTTTCCGATCCCACCGACACAGGCGCGGACGCGCGCACCACGGAGGTCGATCTCCAGGATCTCGAGGCCCTGGACGTGACGTCGATCGCGCACGGTGCTACGCAAGGTTCCGAGCTCGGCCTCGAGCGCGCACAGGACCAGGAAAGCAGTCATCCCGCGAGCATGGCGAAGCCGCGGCGTCGGTGCAGCATTCGAGACCCCGGACCCGTCCGATTCCGCCGGGTGTACCCGCCCCAAGGTGTTGGACCGGCGCGAAAAGCGTGCGCAGAACCGACCGCCCTCCCCTAACGTGAAGTCCGCCCCCATGCGTCGGTCCGACTTCGTCTTCTTCCTCTCCGGCGCGGCGGCTCTCGTCGAGGAAACGGTGTGGGCACGCTGGCTCGCGCGCATCCTCGGGAGCGACGCCGCGGGCGCTGCGATCGTCGTGGCGATCTTCCTCGGAGGACTCGGGCTCGGCGCACTTCTGTTCGCGCGCGTCGCCCAGAACTCGCGCCGACCCTTGCGCCTGTACGTGATGCTCGAGATCGCGATCGCCGCCTGGGCGGCCGCGACGCCATTCGTGCTCGGCAACGCGCCGCCCATCGAGAGCTTCCTCGGACGCGCGGCGTTCGCAACCCTCGTGCTCCTGCCACCGACGCTGGGCTTCGGAGCGACGGTGCCGCTCATGGCGCGACTCGCCGTGCGCTCGCGCGCCGAAGTGACGAGCGAAACGAGTGCTTTCTACGGCGCCAACACGTTGGGTGCCGCGGCGGGAGCGTTGGCCGCGCCGTTCGTGCTGCTGCCGGCGTTCGGATTGCCCGGTGCGTTGTGGGCCGCGGCCGGGATCGAAGTCCTCGCGGCGGTGCTGGCGCTCGTGCTCTTGTCCGAGCCCGACCGTGAGCCCGACCGTGAGCCTCGAACCGCGGCCGGCGCGAAGCCTGCGCAGCGCTTCGATCCGGTCCTCGTCGCCGCGCTCCTGCTCGGGTTCGCGAGCCTCACGCTCGAGATCGCGCTCTTGCGACTGCTCGTCACGGTCACCGGTGCGTCCGTCTACGCGTTCGGGATCGTCCTGTGCACGTTCCTGCTCGGCATCGGACTCGGCGCGCGTCAACTCGCGGCGCGACGCACGCGCACCGGCGTCCCGGAGAGCGCGCTCGAGGATCGCTCGCGGCGTACGCACGACGCACTCTTCTTGGCGAGCCTCGCGGCTCCCCTCCTCGTCGTCGTCGGACTCCTCGCGCTGCGCCTCCAACTCGGCGAGGCCGACCTGTTCGCCGGTCTCGCGAACCGCGCCGTGCAAGGCGGATCCGTGGTGCGTTCGTGGCTCGCGCACGCGCTCTTCGCCG
>JAYTBY010000215.1:0-9537 GCA_043736755.1 Planctomycetota bacterium
TTCAAGTTCACGTGATTCGGCCCGCACCAGAGGCCCAAGTCCGCGTCGTCCGTCTCGCCCGGCCCGTTCACGCGGCAACCCATGACCGCGATGGTCAGCTTGTGCGCCTTTGCGTACTCCGTCATGCGCTTCACGTCGGCCGCGAGCTCGATGAACTTCTCGTTCTCGACGCGGCTGCACGACGGGCACGCGATGATATTCAAGCCGTCGAAGAAGTTCGGCGGGACCGAGCGGAACCGGCCGGCCTCGATGTCGCGGATCAACTCGCGCCCGACCGCGATCTCGCGCCCCTTGTCGTCGAACGGCAGCGTGAGCGACACGCGCAAGGTGTCGCCGATCCCGCGCGCGAGCAATTGCTCGAACGCGATGCGCGTCTTGATGATGCCCTCGGGCGGCATGCCGGCTTCGGTCACGCCGAGGTGGATCGGGACGTCGGGCCGCTCGGCCGCGAAGCGCGCGTTTGCGTCGACGACAAGGCGCGGGTCGCTGTCCTTGATCGAGACGAGGTAGTTCGTGAAACCGAGCGAATCGACGATGGCGCAGTGCTCGATCGCGCACGCGACGATGGCCGAGACGTGATCGTCGGGATAGCGCGCGTCGTACTCCGGCGCGATCGAACCGGCGTTGATGCCGATGCGGATGGCGCAGTCGTGCCTCGCCGCTTGATCGACGATCCAGGCGACCTTGTCGCGGGTCGACTTCTCCTTCTCGTGGTGGTGGAGGTGACCCGGGTTGTAGCGGATCTTGTCGACGTAGGGAGCGACGTGCTCGGCGAGGCGGTAGCTCTCTTGCAGGTCCACCGAGAGTCGCGCCGAAGTCTCTGCGCGCAGCTTCGCCAACGCGTCGACGTCCGCGCGGCTGTCGACCGCGATGCGGATGAGGTCCGCACCCGCACTCTCCAGGATGCGGATCTGCCGCAGCGTCGCCTCGAGGTCGCTCGTGCGCGTCGCGGCCATGCTCTGGACGGCGATGGGCGCGGAGCCGCCGACGGGGAGTCCGCGGATCGAGATGGTGCGCGTCTTGCGGGGCGGGATCATGGAGGGCCGCAGTCTAGTACGGAGCACGCGCGCGATCCGTAAGCGGCGAGGGATCGTGACGGGGCCAGTTCACGTTCGAGGCCCTATCCGAATGCACCAGCTCGTCGGAAGTCGCCCCGAGCCGTACCCGCGGCGTTACGCCTCCTCGGAGTATCGCGAGACGAATACGCCTCGTCGGCGTGCCTTGTTCGCCTCGGCTCGGTTCAGCTTTCGGCGAGCTGGCGCATCCGGTTAGGGCCTCTTGCAGGCCCCGAACGGCCACGGTGCGAATACCGGCTTCACCTGGTTCTGAATCGCTGCCTTGCCGGATCGCGTGACCTGTGCAGACTCAGGGGAGATGAAATTCAACGCTCCGAGCGGCTCCCTGTTCGTCCTTCACGTTCTCGTTGCGCCCGTCGGCGCACAGTGGCCCACGAACCCCGCGCTGAACCTCGCGGTCTGCGATGCGACCGGTGACCAAGCGGTGCCGAAGGTCGCGGCCGGTGGTGACGGCACGACTTGGGCTGCGTGGTTCGACAACCGCGGCGGCTCCTACGCCGTCTACGCGCAGAAGCTCGACGCCCAGGGCAACGAAGTCTTTGCGCACAACGGGCTGCTCATCAGCGCGAACCCGCAGTCGAGCTCGCTCGTCGACTGGAGCATCGACAGCGACGGCGCGGGCGGTTGCGTCCTCGCATTCACCGACACCCGCGCCGGCGGCGACCTCGACGCCTACGCGTATCGCATCGACGGAGCGGGCACGTTCTTGTGGGGCGCGAACGGCGTCGCGCTGTCGAACAACGCGGACTTCGAGTCGAACCCGAAGATCGCGCGCCTCAGCGACGGATCGTTCGCGGTGACGTGGGCGCGCTCACCGAGCCCGGGTCCGGGCGCGGTCCATGTGCAAAAACTCGATGCGAGCGGCGTCCCGCAGTTCGCGGGCGATGGATTGCAGATCGTCGGCCCGGGCGTCGAAAAGCCTTCGTTCAGCGCGATCGCGGCTTCGGACGCGGGCGGCTGGATCGTTGGGTATGTGCGCGACACGGCGACGTTCGGGAGCTCGCGCCACCTCCGCGCGCAGAAGTTCGATTCAGCGGGAAATGCGCTGTGGAACGGCGGTTCGCCGCTCGCGATCTATGACGCGAGCGTGATGCCGATCGCGTACCAGCCGATCGTTCAATCGGACGGCGCGGGCGGCGCAGTGTTCGCCTGGCACAGCTCGGTCGGTCTTTCCGACTGCTGGATCCAACGCGTGACCGCGGCGGGCCTCGAAGTGCACGCGCACAACGGCGTGCAGGTTTCCACCGAGGGTTCGCGTCAGAAGTACGACCCGCAGATCGCGATCGTGACGGGCGGCGACGTCGTCGTGGCCTTCAACAAGCGCAATTCAGGACAGAGCCAGTGGGCCACGTGCGTTCAGCGCATCGATGTGGCGGGAACGCGCCTCTGGACCAACGATGGGATCGAGCTGATTCCGCTCAACGGCATCCCGAAGCAGTTCGAGCGCTGCGTTGCGAACGGGAACGATGCGATCGTGCTGACGTGCGAGCAGACGAACTATCCGGCACAGGGCGTGCGCGTCCTTGGTTTCCGCGTCGACGGTTCGGGCGCGAACGTGTGGGCGGGTTCGCCCGTCGTGCTCAGCTCGGTGATCTCGACGAAAGACAAGATCCCGGTCGTGACAGATGCGACGGGCGTCGTGCGTGCCGTTTGGGACGACGGCCGCAACGATTCGGGCGACATCTATGCGCAGAACGTGAACGCGGACGGAGCGCTTGGTCCGGCCAACCTCTCGACCGCGTTCTGCTTCGGCGACGGTTCGGGCACTCTGTGTCCGTGCGCCAACAACGGCGTGGCGGGAAACGGTTGCGCGAACTCGCTGAATCCGAATGGTGCGCACCTCAGCGCCATGGGCACGCCTTCGATCGCGGGCGACACGGTGATACTCAACGGCTCCGGCATGCCGGACAGCACGGTGCTCTACTTTCAAGGCACGACGCAGCAGAGTGGGGGAGCCGGTTCCGTGTTCGGCGACGGCAAGCGCTGCGCCGGTGGAACCATCGTGCGTCTCGGCACGAAGACGAACGTGAGCGGCGCGAGTTCGTACCCGCTCCTCGGCGATCTGTCGGTGTCCGTGCGCGGCGGTGTGGCGACGCCCGGGTCACGCACGTACCAAGCTTGGTACCGCAACGCAGCTGCGTTCTGCACGGCCTCGACGTTCAACCTCTCGAACGGGCTCCAATTCACGTGGAGCTTGTGATCGGCGCGGCCGCGCCCCGTTGTCGGCGCGCGTGAGACCGATTCAGGCCAACTCGTGCTCGACACGAGTTGGCCTGAATCGTTCTATCGAAGGCGACCGAGCGCCACAGGGCGGCGCCCAGGATGTGTGAGAGCGCGTTGGTTCGATGTGCTCACACCCTTTCAGTCCCCGGTCTTCGCCGGCTTTCGCGACTTGATCGCGTCGTGGCCGACCGTGTCGCTGACACGCTCGATCACGGGCTTGTGGCCCGCACGGTCGATCGTGATGCCCAGGTACACCGTCGCACCGGGTTCCGGAGGCAGTTCACAGAAACCCTCGACGGCGTTCTGGTCGAAGCCGAGCCCTTCGAAGATGAAGCGCGCTGCACCACGTTTCGCGGGCCGATCCCAGCACATGTACTCGTCCACACCGAGGACGCCGATCTCGCGATCGTTGTCGAATACGCGCACGTTGCGCCACGAACCCGCGGTCTGCTCGCGTCGACCGACGTAGATACGCGTCGAGTCCGCGCGCACGGCCGATTTCGGATCTGGCATCGGCGCCAATTGTCGCGAGGGGCCGGCGCATGAAGCCGCGAGCGCGGCAAGCGTGAGAGCGAGGATCGTGAGCTTGTGCATGGTGCTTGGTTTCGAGGGCAATCAGTGCTGAGGGGGAGTGGTCAGGCCTGCGAGGATCTTGCGTGCCGGGCCGGGCTCGAGTCGACGGAGACGCGGTCGATCCCAGGCCGGATCGACGCGGACCGTGTAGTAGTAGGCCGTGCCCGCTTCACACGGCACTTCCACGGAGAGGTGCGTGACCTCGCCGTCCTTCGCCTCGACGTCGATCGCGACGATCACTTCCTTCGGCGGACGTTCCCAAGCGAGGAACTGCCCCGCGCAAAGGACACCGACCAATTGCTGATCGTCTTGGACCGTAACGCGCGGGAACGCCGCGCCGGCCTCGGGCGGGAGCAGCACGTAGATGCGACTCACGGCGGTCGACGACACTTCGACGTCGAGAGCCGGGATCGGAGCGACTTGGTGCGGGCCCGAGGCGCAAGCCGCGAGTGCGAGGAGGAGCGCGCTGGCGAAGAAGGTCTTCATGAGTGGATTCGGATTCAGGACGCGTTCGCGGCCACGTGTGCTTTCCAGCGCTGACTCAGTTCTTTCTCGTCCATGCCGATGGTCTTCAGGAAACCCGTCGAGCTGATCTTCCCGAGCCACGCGTCGCGCAAATAGGTGAACAGCGCGTCGCGGTGCACGCCGTTGTCGCCGCGCACGAGGAAGTGTCCGAGGGTGTACGCCGCGGCCGTGCGGCGCGCTGCGTCCGGGCCGCGGCGCATCTCGCCGAGGCTAGAGCGCAAGAGCGTCTTCAATTCGACCGGCTTCGGATCGCTCGCTTGCGTCTGGAACCACGACGAGACTGGACGACCGAACTCGCCCCAAGCTCCCAATGGAGCGGAAGGCGCCGTCGCGGCGAAGAATTCGCTGATCGCGGATGCGACCCAACCCGGGACTTGCCCGGTTTTCCCGCTCGAGCGCCGGCAGGCGTTGAACAGCAGCATGTCGGTGATCGACCGCACCAACGCCGTCAGGTCCAATCTTTCGTCCATGAGGACGTGGAGCACGTTCTCGCCGGCGCCGAACCAAATGCGCTCCTCGCCGCTCCAGGCTTGCGGCATGTCCTTCGCGTTCGCGTAGACACGGATCACGGGGCGCTCGTCGAAGATGTGCAGGACGAGTTCGGGACCGAGCGCAGAATAGAAGCGCACGTAGTGACGCTCGATCTGCACGGCCGCATCCAAGAGCGGTGCGATCTCGGAATCCGTCTCGATGTCGAAGTGTGCCGTCGTGATGGTGATCGCGTCGCGGAAGCGCGCCTTCTTGGCCTGATAGTCCTCGATGCCGAGCCAGAGATTCCCGGTCTTGATCTGAATGGTCTTCGCGCTGCGGCGCGCCGTGCATGCCTTCAACGATTCCGGATCGTCGCCCTGGCCGCGCAGCAGGTTGCGCAGCCACAGATTGCGCGCCTCGTGCGGCAGATTCTGCTCGGCGCACCAATGCGCCAACTCCCCGACGGCTGCGGGATCTTCGCGATTCAACGCATCGAACTTCTTCAGGAAGTCGGCCAACGCGCGCTCGACCGAGTGGATCGAGGACACGTCTGCGCGCGCGATCTCGACCTCTCCGGTGCCCGACTTGACGAGGATCTCCTCCCGGCCCTCGTAGACGACGCGGCCGGAGATCGACTTGCCCGAGGCGAGTTCGACCACGTCCTTCGAGTCCTTCGGACCAGGAGCGCCTGCGATCCACGGAATGAGACACAGGAGGAGAGTCGGTTGCATGGATGTGGTGGGTCCCGGCGTGCAATTCCGGTCAAGGAATCGCTCAACGGCGATGCTAGCGACCCGAAGGCCGCGCGTCAGCAGATCCCCCGGGGTCGCAACCCCCCAAGGTGAGCCCTCGGGGCAGCGATCTGCAGTCGACTCGCGCTCGAAGCAGAGCGAGAGGAGACCGAGGACTCGTTCTCGCGCGACCGCTCAGGCCGAGAGTTTGCGCGGCGACAGACGCAGGGCCGCAAAGATCGCCGCAGCGGCGGCCAAAGCGAGGATCCCGGCGAGCCCAGCGAGGACACGTGTGCGCCACACCGTCGACGCCTCCTCGACGAACTGGAACTTCGGGAAGCTCGGTAAGTCGGCTTTCGTGAGAGGCTCGCGCTTGTGGAACTTCGGGCTGTAGTAGGCGTGCAACTGATCCTTGAACGCCTCGACCTGCACGCGGAACGCGCGGTGGCGCCAATAGCCCGTGCCAGCGAGGTCCGTCAACGCCTCGTGCAGCGCGATCGCGGGTGACGCGAAGCGCCAGCGATCGACGACTTCCTGTTGAGCCAGGATCGCCGTCTCGAAGCGCTGCTTCACCGGATCCATCGCGCGGCCGACCTCGTCCTGCACGGCCAGCATGCGACTCATCATGTCGCCCTGCATGCCAACAGGCGCGAGTTCGGGGTGATCGCGATAGAACGACGAGACGATTTCGTTGCCACGTTTTTCTGCGACGGACGCCGCTGCGCGTGCTTCGGCGACGAGCTCGGCGCGCGACGGACTCGGATGCAGGTTTTCGACGACGACGTTCAGCAGCGTGGGCACGACGAGCACGAAGAGAACCCAGATCGCGCCGAGCGCCGTCGCTGCGGCTGCTGCTGAACGCGCGAAGCCGTTCACGAGGGCAGCGAGCGCGAGCCAGAACGCGCCGTACGCGACCACGATGAGCACGGCGAAACCCGTGCGTGCTCCGGCGCCTTCGGCTCCACCAACCTGGCCCGCGATCATCACGGACAGCAAGGCGAGTCCGAGCACGGGTGCGCCTCGCGCGAATGCGCGTCGCGCGACCCACATGCGCGGCGAAACGCCCTGGGCGAGCACCATGCGCAACGTCCCTGCCTCGCGATCCCCGGCGCACAAGTCGTACGCGGCCGCGAGCAGGAACAGCGGCAAGAGCCACACGAGCACGAACGCGAGGTCGAAGCGCCCCGCGAGGAGTCGCGACGGATTCTCGAGTTCGGAGCGGCCTTCGGACGGCTTCTCGAGACGCCACAAACTGACTTGTTCGTGCGCCGGGAGCAGGTCCGCTTGGCCGACCGCGAGTGCCGGCACGGGTGCGGGTGGCAACAGCGCGGACGTTGGGCGTCCCGCGACTTGTCGTGGATCTAGGGCTTGACGCTCCAAAGCGTCGCGCACCTGCGTCGCCCATTGGAACGTGTCCTTCTCGACGAGTTCTGCGTTCGAGCGCGCCGCGCGTCCCGCGGCTGCGCCGTTCGCGAGCCCGTAGACGAGCACGCTCGCGAAGAGAACGAGAAGAACCCAAGTCGCGCGCTCGGCGAAAAAGAGTCGCAGTTCGAGGGCGAAGGACTTCACAGGATCACCGCCCGGAGCCGCGTCGCGCTCCATCCAAGGAAGGCGAGACTCGCGACGAGCCAAGCGGCGAGGACCACGAGCGCAGGGCGCGATTCGCGCAGTGCATCACCGACAGGCGTTGTCGTTTGTTGGAACTGAGGCAGCGCTTCCCACAACTCGCGACCCGCTGCATAGCCATGATCGCCCGGGCGCGCGTTGTTCATCAGGTCCTCGTTCAGCAGACGCACGAACTCGCGCCGATGGTCCTCGGCAGCACGCGCGAAGCGTCGGTGGTGCGCGAAGTCGGTCGCGGCGAACGCCATCGACGCCGAGCGCAGCGCGAGCATCGGCGACGCGAATCCAGCCCACGTCACGGCGCGATCCTGCTCTTCGATGCGGTCCCAGAGCTTTCCGAAGTGGTGGTCGAACACGGTGCCGGCCATGCGCTCGCTCTCGAGCATCACGAGGCCTTGGAAGTTGAACGGCAGCTGATCGACGCTCGTTTTTCCGTGTTCCGCGAGCGTCTTCTTCGTGAAGTCCTCGATCTGCTTGCTGCGCGCGTCGTGACCGTCGAGGCCTTCCATGACGTCTTTCTGCATCTCGAGCTCGAACTCGGCGAGCTTCGGCATCGGCAGTTGGCCGTGCACGACGTCGCTCGCGAGTCTCGGAGCAACGATGCAGTTCAACGCCCACATCGAGAGCAAAATCGTCAGTGCGGAGCGCGCGGTGCGCGTGGAGGCGGATACCGCGACGCTGCCCGCGACGAAAACGGCGATGTACGCGGCGTACACGCCCGCAAGCCAACCGGCGCGCGCCCACGTGCCCTCCGCTGCCGGTCCCGCGACGCGCGACAAGAGGATCGCCAGCAAGACCACCGCCGGCGCGAGGAGCAACGCGATCACCGCCCCGATTCCGAGCGTCTTTCCGAGCACGATCGAGCGTGGCGCGACCCCGAGACTCAGCGTCTGTCGCAACGTGCCGCTCTCGCGCTCGCCCGCCAGCGATCCGAAGGCCAGCAAGACGACGAGCAGAGGCACGAGCACCTGGAGTGCAAGCGCCGCCGACAGTTCGCCGAACCGACGCATCGCCGTCGCGTCCTGGGCGGGCAAGAACGCCGTTTGGTTCTGACGGTGCGCCTCGAGGAACACCGTGGTGCCGACGAACGGTTCGATGCCGCGGTCGAACACAGCGAGCGGCGAGCTCGGCTTGAACACGTTCACGCCGTAGTGACCGGCCGAGTGTGAGTTCTTGTTGCCTTGCTCGACCCAGTTCTTGCGCTCGAGGGCCGTCGCGGCATCGCGCTCGGCCGTTTCGCGCTCGACCTGCTGGCGTGCGAGCAAGCCGGCGACGACGAGGAGGACGAGGACCAGCACGGCTCCGACCCGGAACCGCCCGTCGCGCCAGGCATCGACGAACTCCTTCTTCGCAATCGTGACGATCATGAGGCCAACCGCTCGAGGTACAGTTTTTCGAGGTCTTTGCCGCGAATTTCGTCGCGTCCGTGCTGCGCGACGAGACGCCCGTTCACGAGGATGCCGATGCGCGACGCATCCTCGCGTGCGCGGAACAAGTCGTGCGTCGCCATGAGGATCGCCACGCCTTCGCCAGCGAGTTTCTTCAGCATGCGCGAGAACTCGTGACTCGCCGCCGGATCGAGCCCCGACGTCGGTTCGTCGAGCAGCAACGCCTTCGCACCAGTCGCGAGCGCGAGAGCGATGCCGATCTTCTGTCGCATCCCTTTCGAGTAGGTGCCGACGCGCCGATCCGCAGCTTCGCGCGCCAACCCTGCGCGCTCGAGCAACGCGTACAGCTCCTCGCGTCGACGCTGATGACCACCGAGGCGACTGAAGTAGTCGAGGTTCTCGACGCCGCTGAATCGCGGATAGAGCGACACCATCTCGGGGATGTACGCGAGCTTCCTGCGCGCCGCGACAGGATCCTGCGCCACGCTCGTGCCCGCGATGCGCGCGTCTCCTGAGTCCGGGGTGAGGAAGCCGAGGAAGAGATTGATCGTCGTCGTCTTGCCCGCGCCGTTTGGGCCGAGCAGGGCGAAGATCTCGCCGGCTTCGACGCGGAGGTCGAGCGCATCGAGAGCAACGCGGTCCTGGAACCGTTTCGTGAGTTTTTGGGCTTCGAGCATGGGGGTCGGAGGGTAACCGCAGTCCGCGCTAAGGTCGCGGGCCGATTGTCCCGGCCGCGGATCGGAGGCCTCGCAAGACGGGACCCGCATGTCAGGAGGTCGGGATCATCCGACGGTCCCGGGGTTTTTTCACCCACCCAAAACACTGCTCGATCGGAAGTGAACCGGGAGTTCATCGGCCTGAATCGAGTGCGCAGGTCGCGCGTGTCCCCCCTCATCACGCGCTCTGCGAATGGGTGCGGTCCCCCCC
>JAYTBY010000216.1:0-4281 GCA_043736755.1 Planctomycetota bacterium
GGCCCGCAACGCAGCGCGGAGTGCGCCGTGGCGCTCGAGCGTGCAACCGGTCGGTCGCCGTGCGAACCTTGCCGTCGCGCGCGAGCCGCGCCGTTGACGCGGCACCGTGACCGGCGATTTCGACCGGCGCGGCCGCGCGTAGAGTTCGTGTCCGGAGCAGGGAGCACACGCTCCACCGTCAGCCATGCAGAACCCGAGCAGCGCCCCTTCGCGATTCCCGACCCAGATCCTGTGCGCGCTCGACCTGGAGGGCCGCGCGGGTCCCGCAGTGAACGCGGCGATCTGGCTGTCGGAACGCCTCGGCGCGCCGCTCGACATCGTGCACGCGTTCCCGCCGCGGCCGATCCTGTGGGGCAAGGAGGAGGACATGCCCGAGTGGATGGCCGGCCGCGAGGCGGCTGGCCAGGCGTTGCGCGGATCGTTGGGCACGATCCTCTCCGCGGCGCCGGCTGAGTTGGGCTTGCGCGCGAAGGCCGGCGAACTGCGCTTCCACATCACGGCGGGACATCCTGTGCAGGTGATCCTCGAGCACGCGCGCAAGACGCACGCCGACCTCCTCGTGCTGGGACCTCACAAGAAGCGCGGCCTGCTCGACCTCGGCAGCACGGCGCGCGGTGTCCTGGCTCACGCTCCGCGCGGCGTCTGGATCCAGCCCGGCGAGCCGCGCTCCGTGAAGCGGATCTTGGCGCCCGTCGACCTGTCGCCCGAAAGCCTGCAAGCGCTGGCGACCGCGCGCGATCTGGCGCACGCGCTCGGAGCTCGTATCACCGCCGTCCTCGCCTTCGCGCCGCCCGTCCTAGGTGCTTCCACGCGCGTCGCCGAGGTGACCGGACCCGACTACGTCGTCGAGCGCCTGCGCCGCGACGAGAAGGCGCACTTCGAGAAGGTCTTGGGCGAGTTCGACTGGCGCAGCGTGGCGCACGAGTGGCGATTCGAGGAAGGCGATCCGTCCGAAGTCGTGCTGAACCTGCAGGACGAGCACGACCTGATCGTGATGGGCACGCACGGTCGCACGGCACTGTCGGCGGCGCTCCTGGGTTCCGTCGCGAACGGCGTGGTGCGTTCGTCGCGCATCCCGGTCCTCGCGCTGCGCTACCCGGGCAAGACGTTCGTCTTCTAGCCGATCGTGGTGCAAGTCCAGTCGCGCCGCGCAACGTGCCGTCGCGCTGCTTCGTCGACCTCGTCATCCAGGACCACCGGCCGCCGATCGCGAGATGGGAGCGAAATCGGACGTCGGCCGCAGGTACCCTCTGGCCATGACCAAGATCACGGTGAACGACAATGGCCCGCTCCGCGTCGAAGGTGCGTTCTCGATCACGGATCAGACCGGCAAGGAGTTCGGCCTGGCAGGCCGGACCGTGGTCTCGCTGTGCCGCTGTGGCCAATCCGCGAACAAGCCGTTCTGCGACGGCCAGCACGCACGTCAGGGTTGGCAATCGACCTGCGGGGCGCGCGACCTGCCGCCGATGAAGCCGAAGGCTTGAGTCACCGGGCCAGGAGGTTCGGGAGCGTTCGAACGCACGAGGCGCGCCGCTCGTGGCGACGCGCCCCGCAAATTCACCGCAGTTCGAAACCGTAGAACGGATTCGACGGGCCACCCGAGTTCACGGAGCCCAGACGGTCTCCCACCCGTTCGACAAGTTGAACGTCGACGCCGTGCAGAACGCGGCCGCGTTCCGGTACCAGCTCTGGTACGTGCGCGTTCCGGGCGAACCGATCGCGCCGCGCACGGAGACCGACAGGTCGCCGAGCCCGGGGTACTGCGACATCCCGCCCACGTTCGTCTTCGTGCCGAGACGCGTCACCGCGCCGCCGGCACAACGCAACCCGTCGCCGAACACGGAGCCGAGCCCGCCGTTCACTTGTGTCGTGCCTTGGAAGTAGAGCGCGCTCGAGTCCGGCATGTACTTGCCGACGAGGACGAACGTGTCGTTCGCGAGGCTCGCGGCGCCGCTCGCACGCAACGATCCGGCGAGGCTCAGCGAGTTCAGGCATCCATTCCCACTGCCCGACGCGCTCGCGTTGCCGCATGGGCAGGCCGTCGCGCTGCCGTCGCCCGCGCAGAACGAACGGCCCGACGTCGAGCAGTTGCGCATCGTGGAGACCGTATTGCTGCCGGAGCTCGCCGCCGCGAAATCGACATCACCGTCCTGGTCGAGGTCTCCGACCGCGATCGACGTCGTGGCCGCGGAGCCGAGGGAGTACCCCGTCGCAGCGGCAAAGGTGCCGTCGCCGAGTCCGAGCGCGATCGAGACAGCCGGTCCGGCCACGGACGCGACGTCGAGCGCCCCGTCGCCGTCGAGGTCGGCGAGCACCGCGCTTACGGTGAACGAAGTGCCGGTCGGCACGAACGACGAGACCGTGAAGTTCCCGGCCGCGTCGTTCAAGAAGACGAAGAGGGCTCCATCACTCCCGTTCGGCACGACCGCGTCGAGGTCGAGGTCGCCGTCGAGGTCGCCCAACGCGATGCCGATCGGGCTCCCGCTCCCGCTCCACGCGGTCTCCGTGGGCGCCGCGAGCGAGCCGTTGCCCGTATTCCGAAAGACGAGCAGACGATCGATGAGGCTCTCCTCCGCGACGACGTCGAGGTCGCCGTCGCCGTCGACGTCGCCGATCGCGGCCGACAGCCAAATCGCGTTGGACAAGAATGTGTTCGTCGGCCCGGCGAAAGTGCCGTTGCCGTTGTTCTTGAGCACGCTGAGCGTGCACCAGTTGCCCGAGCCCTCGTTCGCGGTGACGAGGTCGAGGTCGCCGTCCGCGTCGAGATCGCCGAGCGCGACGGTGCGCAGGCCGCTCGACGCGGTGAACGCGCTGGGGGCCGACAAGACGCCGGCGCCGTTGTTCAGGAGCACGGACACGGTGCTCCCGGGATAGTTCGCGACGACGACATCGACGTCGCCGTCGAGGTCGAGGTCGCCCGTGGCGAGTGCCACCGCGCCCGGGCCCGCCGGGTACTGGACCTGCGCCGCGAGAGTGCCGTCGCCTAGACCGCGCAGCACGGAGACGTTGTTGCTCCCCGTATTCGCGGTGATCGCGTCGTTCACGCCGTCGCCGTCGATGTCGGCGATCGCGACCGCCCTCGGTTGTGTGCCGGTCGGAAGTTGCGTCCCCCCGAAGTTGCCGCTGCCGTCGTTCCGGAGCACGATCGCGCCCTGCACGGCGACGTACGCGTCGAGGTCACCGTCCACATCCGCGTCGGCGAGGACGACGCACGAAGCGAGCAAGCCGGTGGGGAGGGTGACGAGGCTTCCGAACGAACCGTTGCCTGCGCCGCGCAGCACGGACAGCGCGCGTCCGTTGTACAGCGCGACCGCTACGTCGAGGTCGCCGTCGCCATCGACGTCGCCGAACGCGACGGAGGTCGGATCGTTGCCGCACGCGTACGTGGTGTGCGCGCCGAGCACCCCCAACGTCACGTTGAGCAAGACGGAGACGTTGGCGGAGCCTTGGTTCGCGCTGACGACGTCGGGCTTCCCGTCGCCGTTCACGTCGCCGATCGCGACGGAGGTGGGCAACGCGCCCGCGCCGTACAGCGACGTCGAGGGGAACGTGCCGATCCCTGAGTTGATCAACACCGAGACGCTGGACGAGCCGCGGTTGGCCACGACGATGTCGAGCTTTCCGTCACCGCTCAAGTCGCCGAGCGCGACCGACGAAGGGCTCGCGCCGGTCGGATAGGTCTGGGGCGCGCCAAACGTTCCGGTGCCGGAGTTCACGAGCACGGCGACGTTGCCCTGATTCACGTTCGTGGCGACGATCTCCGGTCGCCCGTCGCCGTTCAGGTCGCCGATCGCGAGCGCCGACGGCGCGTTGCCGGTGAAATAGGTCACACGCGGCGCGAACGTGCCGTTGCCGTTGTTGCGCAGGACAGAGACGCTGTTCGTGCCCAAACCCTGATCGGCGGTCACGACGTCGAGCCGCCCGTCCCCGTCGAGGTCGCCGAGCGCGACCATGACCGGCAGGTCGCCGGTCGCGTAAGTGAACGGATTCCCGTACGTGCCGTTGACCCCGCGCAGCGAGACGAACAAGGTGTCGCTCGAGTCGTCCACGGCGACGAGGTCCAGGTCAGCGTCGCCGTCGAGGTCGCCGACGGCGAGCCAGTTCGAATCCGGGATCGGGAGACCCGGCTGGCCCTCGAAGCATGCTTGGGCTCGCGAGTTCGAGGCCGACGCTCCGAGTGCCGCGATGACGAGCGCTGCGCGGAGGAGCGCCGAATGGGTGGAGAACAAGTGCGGAGTCGAGGGCGGCAGGGCGGTCATCGGGGTTCCCGTCTCTTCGTGG
>JAYTBY010000217.1:0-9531 GCA_043736755.1 Planctomycetota bacterium
TCACGACACCGCCCGATTCGCTCACGATTCGCCGCAGCAAACGCTCACCGCGTGACGAGTCCGAGCCGCGCTCGAACTCGGGGCTGTACGGCAAGGTGACAGGCGGCAAGCGGATCGTGCGGCCGTCGCCGATCGCGACCGTGCCCAGCGCGATACCTTCAGCGCCGAGCTTCGCGCGCGCTTCGTAGCGGTGTTCACCGACGCGTTCGAAGACCAGCGGTCGCGTCGTGCCGTCGCCGCCGCGCAATCGGCCTTCGAGCTTCGACAAGTCGAGGTTCGCCGCACGTTCTGGATCGATGTCGAGCACGACGATCGCTTCCTTGCCGTCGCGTCGCACGGTCGCGAAGACTTCGCTCGGTTCTTCTTGTCCGACGAGCCAGCGGCCAACCGTCGCGAAGAACTCGGCGAAGCCCGGCCACGCGACGACGCTCGCGCCGTACGTGCCACCGATCTGGCCCGTGAACGCTGCGGATCGTCCGAGGCCCGACTGCTGGAAGGCGAACACCGGCGCTGCTTGGTCGTCGGCCGTGATGACGCCTGCGACTGCGCCGCCGCGGAGATACGTCAAGTTGTAGCCGTCGAGTCCGGCGAACTCCGTCCCGCCGATGCTCCCTAGTCCGAACAGGTCGGGCAGCACGCGCGTCGCCGCCGGCTCTTCGACGAACGTCGCGCGCGCGACCGTCATCGTGTCCATCGCGAAAAGCCGCGGCAGCTCGTCCGGATCCGTCGTGAAGTACGCCGTGCCTTGACCCGCTTCGGCGACGGACTTCAAGAAGTCGGCATCGCTGTCCGTCTCGTTCCCGAGCGCGATCACGGACACGGTCATTCCCGCGCGCACCATCTGTGCCAGGAGTTCGGGGCACTTCTCCGGCTCCTCGGCGTCCGCGGCGTCGGCGAAGAGGATGATGTGTCGCGTCGATTGCTCCGCGTTTTCCATCTCCCGGCCGATCGCGAGGAGCGCCGTGTACGTGAAGATGCCGCCGCCTGCGGACTGCACGCGTCGCACGCGGTCCGTGATCGACTGCGGGTCCTCGACGTGCGTCATCTCGACCACGACGTGGTGCGACGAATCGACCGCGTGAACAGCGACGGAATCGAGCGGCGAAAGCAGCTCGATCGCAGCTACGGCGCCGAGGTTCGCGAGGTCCATCTTCGTGAGGCCCGCACCGGCCGGCGCCGCCATGGATCCCGAGCGGTCCATCGTGATCCCCAGCGCGATCGCCTGCTTGCGATGCTCTTGCCGCATCTCCATCGAGACGGGCAAGACAGGATCGAGCACCGACTTGAAGTATCCGCCGGTGCCGAACGAGGCCTTGCCGCCGGTCACGAGCAGCCCACCGCCGAGATCGGTCACGAACGCGGCGAGAGCGCGCATGCGGCTGCCGATGCGGCTCGCGGCGACGTTCTCGAGGATGACCGCGCGGTGCGCGACGAGTCCCACGGCGTCGAGTCGCGCGGATTCCGGCGTTGTGACGACGACCGGTATCGCGGCCGCTCGCAGCGCGCGGACAAGCGGCCCCTCCGAACCGTCGTCGTTCAACACGAGGATCGAGCGCGGCGATCCGACGCGCACGGCCGCGATCGCGGCATCGTTCTCCGGGACGCGATCTTCGTTCGCTTCGAGGACGAGTCGATAGTCCGCAACGCCCGCGTCGACGAGCACATCGCGCAGCACCAGGCGCGAGAGCCCGGGTTCGAACACGCGCCGTCCGCGCGCGACGATCTTCCCTCCGCGCTGGAGCGAGTAGCTCGCATCGACTCGTGCGTCGGAGCGGATCCACGCGCTGAACTGGAACGGCTCGCCCGGGCCCACTTCCTCCGGCGAATCGATGCGTTCTACCGAGAGATCCGCCACATCCGGACGCGGAATCGGTCGCGCGTCGATGCGCACGCCGCGCGCGAACGCGCGTCGCGCTGCTGGGATCGGGTCACGCCCGTTGGCCTCGCCATCGGACACGACGAGGACCGATCCTTGGCGATCCGGCGGGATGAGATCGAGCGCGACGTCCAGCGCGCGGCCGAGATCCGAGCCATCGAGATCGAGCGATCGTTCGAACCGCGCAAAGGTCGCGTCGGACGACGGCAAGCGCTCGACAGCTGCGTCGGCACCGAACGCGACGATGGCGACGCGATCGCCGTCCTCACGCGCGGATTCGGCCAAGCGCACGAGCTCGGTTGCAACGTCGTTCGATCCCGCGGGCATCGATCGCGAACGATCGACGACGACGACGAGATCGCGCCCACGATCCGCGGTCTTCAAGTAAGGGCCCGCGAGCGCGAGCACGATCGTCGCGAGGAGCAACGTGCGCAGCGCCGTCGTCCAAGCGTCGGTGGCGCGCAGTTTCCAAGCCGCGAACATGGCCGGAATCGCGAGCAGTAACAGTTCGGGTCGAAGGAAACCCATCAGGTCGCCTCCACGTGTGTGCTCGTGAATTTACCGCCCAGTCGCGCGAGGACGAACCAGTCGAGCAGGGCCAACGTCGCGATGCTGAGGAGCAACGCGAGTTCGAGACGCGACGTGCCTTCCGTGCCGGATCCCGTCGCTGCTTCCGACGCGCGCGTTCCTGACGAGCGCGTGCGCAGATCGGACTCCGAAGCGTTCTGGAACGAAACGCCGATCGTCGCGAGGGTGCTTCCGTGTCGTTCGAGGCGATGAAACCCGGGTGCGTCGACCTCGTCGAACATCACGACGTCTCGCGACGGATGTTCACGCCGTGGTCCCGGGCCGCGCAACACGAACGGCGCGCCGTCGTCATCGGCGAGCAGCGTCGCGCGCCACGCGAACGTCGCGCCGACGACGAGGTTTGTCGCGACCGCACCGGGCAGTTCGCGGCGTCGTTCTTCGACGAGGTTCGTGAGCAGGATCGGCCAGTCCGGCGAGCGTTGCAGCGAACTGCGGAACGGATCGAAGTTCAGCGCGAGGATCCGCCGCGGTCCGTCGCGGTCCTCGGCGAGGAGCATCAAGTTCCCGGCCGAGACGAGCGGCGTTCCAGCGAGTCGGTACTCCGGATCCGCGCTCCACACGAGCCCTTCGAGCGTCGTGCCTTCGAGCAACGGTTGACGGCGCTCGGCCAAGAACGGGCCCACGAAATCCTTGCGCGTTCCGTCGAAGCGACCGGGCCCGATCACGAGACTCCAGGCCGTGCTTCCAATCGAAGGTTCGCGTCCGATCCACACGTGCGCTGCCGTCGGATCGGGCGCGAGCACCGCTTCGTCGACGAGCTCGAGCCAGCGCGCGAGGATCGCGTCCTCCGGTCCGTCGAGCCCCAACGCGCGACGCGTCTCGTCGTCGAGCCCCGACGCGATCCCGACGACGCGCGGCGGCCGGGAGATGAGGAACGCGGCATCGTCGATCGCCAGAGCATCGGCATCGAGCCGGAGTTCGACCGGCCCGCAATTCGCCGGCAAATCCAGTGCGATTCCTGCACGCGCACCGGGCTGCAACGTGATCGGCCGGCGTGCACCGATCTCGCGACCGGATTCGTCGAGCACGCGGAACTCGGCCGTGCGCGCGACCTCCGAATAGCTCGCGACCGTGACGAACACGCGCTCGCGCCGCTCGCCTTCGACACGAGTGCTGGTCCGCGTGGCGCTGGCGATGGCCCAGTTGTCGAGCGCTTCGCCGACTGCGTGGACCTCGACCCCTACGGCTGCTTCCTCGGGCGAATGACGGTCCGTGACCGCGAGCACGCGCCCTTTCCCCGCGAGCTGCAGGCACAGCGCCAGCGCCGGCGCGAAGTCGTGGCTCGCGGCGGTCGGACGCCATGTGCGCAAGGAAGCCAACGCCTCTTCCGGGAACGCGGCGGGGCCGGCGATCGTCCGTGGTCGCGGACCACTCGCCACGAGGGTCACGCGCGAGCCGCGGGGCAGAGCCTGGATGCGAGTCGCCACGAGGTCCACCGCGTCCTCGCGCGCGCTGCGACCGTCGCTTCCGTGCGCCTCCATGGACGCTGAACCGTCGAGCGCGACGACCAGATGTTCGCGCGTCGAACCGACGCAGCCGCGTGGACCGGCCAGGAGCAGCGCGAGCAGGATCGCGGCCAGGATTTCGCACACGAGGGACGTCGATGCGCGCAAGCGGTCGCGCTTGCGGCCCGAGATCGGAGTCCGGTCCTCGTCGGCCCAGAGGAACAGCGCGCTGACGACTCGCGGATGGAAGCGGCGCCGGAACAGGTGCAACGCGACGATCGCGGGCACGGCGACGAGCGCCAACAGTCCGAGCGGGTTCTGGAACACGGGGGAGCTTGCGGCCGCCTTGCGCGCGCCATGCCCCTTCTATTCTCCGGAACGACGCGCGCGTTAGCTCGCGTGCGAGTCGCCGCAGAAATCTCTCAGATTTCCCGCGACCGCGAGCGTGTCCGAGCCGTCGTGCGAATGCCATGACGCCGATCACCGTACTCCTCGTCCTCCTCCTCGCCTCCACCGACGTGCCTGCGCGCAAGGGGAAGCCCGAGAAGCCGCCGACGCTCGCGGAGCTCCGCGAGCAGCTCGAGGCGCCGCGACCCGAGACCCGACGGGCGGCGGTGAAACGGCTTGCCGAATTGGGCACGCGCGAGGCCCACGCGCTCGTGGTCGGAGCGCTGGCCGATCCGGACGGGACCGTCGCGAGCGAAGCGCAGGTCCGAGCGGCGCTCGCGCGCGACCCGAAGCAGGTCGCGGAGCTCTTCGGGCCGCTCGGACTCCGTTCGCGGACCGAGAGCGTGCCACCACGCGCTGCGGAGGTCCTCGGCCGCCTCGGCGTGCCCGTCGAGGCCGACGCGTTCGAGCGCGCGCTCCGTGCAGCTGACCCGCTGACTTCACGGATGCTCCTGTGGTCGATCGAGCGCCTCGCACCGGCGAAACGGCTCGGCGGGGACCTGGCCCCGCTCATCGAGGACCTGACGAGTCTCGTCGACGGTCGCGATCCGCCCGAGGTGCGCGGTGCGGCGCTCCTCGCTCTGCGGTTCCTCGACGGGCGCGCCGCGGAGTCACGTACCGAGGCCGCGAGCCGAGCGAAAGAATCAGCGTTTCGCTGTGCAGCACTGCTCGCTGCACGCGACTGGACCGAGATCGCCGCGACGCGATTCGGAGCGGAGTTGTCGGGCGATTCGGACGCCGGCGTGCGCGCGGGCGCCGTCGAACTGCTCGCTCGGACCACGGGTCGCGACGCGGCACTCGCACTCGTCGATCGCTTGGATCGCGAAGAGCGTTCGCGCATTCGCTGGCGGATCTTGGCGCACTTGCGCGCGTTGTCGGGCGAGGACCACGCCTTCGACGCCGAGCGTTGGCGCGACTGGGCGCGTCGACGAGAAGGTGCCGTGTCGACGGGCGACGGTCGGAGCGGATGGGCGGTGGGGGACACCGGCGTCGCTCTCGCAGGTCTGCCGCTCGTGTCGGACCGCGTCGCGTTCTTGATCGACCTCTCGGGATCGATGTGGGGGACCAAAGTCGCGGGGCGCACGCGCAAGGAGATCGTCGACGCGGAGCTCGCGCGCGCACTCTCGGCGTTGCCGAAGTCGTCGCGCTTCAACGTGATCCCCTATACGAACGAGGCGTTTCCCTGGGAGAAACGGCTCGTTCCGGCCGACAGCGCCCAGGTCCGGCGCGCGATCGGCGACTTCGAGCGCTGCACGCGCAGCGGTCGCGGCAACGTGTGGGCCGCGCTCGAGGCGGCGCTCGCGGACCCGGATGTCGATGCCGTGACGATCCTGACGGACGGTGTGCCTACCGGCGGGCCACACGGCGACTTCGAGCTGCTTTTCGCGCTGATCCTGGAGCGCAACCGGTTCCGCAACATCGCGTTGGATTCGGTGCTCGTGGACGCGCCGCGCGGGAAGCTCGCGGCGTGGGCAACGCTGGCGGCGCTCAGTGGTGGTCGGTCGACCGCGGTCGAGCTGCAAGCTCTCGCCGGAGAGGAGCGTCCCCGACCGCCCGCGGGCGGGTAGATTCGTCGTCGATGAACTTCGCCGCACCGTTCCTCGCGTTCGTCGGCCTCTGCGCCATCGCTCTGGCCGCGTCCCGAGCGAGCGCGGCGACGTTCGAAGTCGAGGACGTCGAGACCCAGCTGGCGATCGCGCGACGACGCGAAGCGCGCGGTGAACTGTCGGCGGCGCGCGAAGCGTGGCTCACCGTCGCGCCGCGACTGCCGCTCGGACCGGCGCGCGATGCGGCGGTCGGCGCGGCACGCGCGATCGAGGATCGGCTGGCGTTGCGCGGGGAACTCGCGGCGTACGGAACAGCGGTGCCGGGCGCGTTCACCGACCTCGGAATCGGAGCGGCCGACGCGGAGCTCGTCGAGTTCCAGGGCGAACAGATGCCGTGGGTCGAACTCGACATCGACGTGCTGCGCCGCGCGGCGAAGATCGCGCAGGTCTCGCCGAGTGCCAAACGCGGCCTCGTCCAAGAAGCGCTGACGAGGGGCACGCCGGCCGAGAAGCTCGCGGCGCTGCAAGACCTCGCCAAGATCCACGCGAAGTCCGAGTGGCCGGCGACCGACGTGTTCGCCGCTGTCGCGCGCGCACGCGGCGAGGACCTGCCGGCCGGCGGTTACGTGGTCGTGAAGGGCAAGTGGCGCCGTGCGGCGGACGAAGCCACGGCGGCGGCGACGGCCGCGCTCGACGATGCGGCGACTGCGTTCGAGGATGCCGACCTGAAGTCGCGCGATGCGGCGCTCGCTAAGCTCGAAACGCGCGGCACCGACGGTGTGGCGCGCGCGAAGTCCGCGCTCGAAGCGCATTGGAAGCTCGCGTCGGATGCACTGCTGCGCGGAACGACGTTGGATCAGCTCGAACAGCTCGCGGCGCAGCGCGCCGAACTCGGAACGCGACGAACCGCGGCGCTCGCGTTGATCTTCGACGAGGAGCGCTACTTCTATCCCTACAACCCGCCCGAGTGTCCGCCCGAGCGCGCGAAGAACTACGCCGGCGTCCAGCAAGAGGTTGACCGACTGGTCGGACTCGCGCGCGACGTGTGGAACGCGCCGCGGCGTGTGCGGCTCCCCACGGCGTTCCGTTCCGCGCTCGAGAGCCTCGCGTGGAGCCGCACGGCGCAGAAGGCGCGCAAGCTGGAATTCGTCTGGAATCCAGCGATTCCGGCCTGGGTCGAGACGCTGGATCCCGCGAGCGACGTCGTCGATCTGTCCTCGTTCGCGACGGATACCGTTGGAGCCGCGGGGCTCGCGCGCGATCGCGCCGTGCACGCGTTCAACGAAGCGACGTGGAAGAAGGCGCCCACCGAGGGCGTCTCCGCGCCGAACTCGGAGGAACGCGCGCAAGTCCTCGTCACGAACGCCTACCGCACGATGCTCGGCCGTCGCGTGCTGGCTTGGAATCCGCGCGTCCAGGCCGCGGCGCAGAAGCATGCCGACTACATGTCGCTGACCGGCGACTTCGGGCACTTCGAGAAAGATCCCGCGCGGTACGCGCCGGCGGATCGATTGAAGCTCGAGGGCTACGTGCTCGGCGGATCCGAGAACTGTCACGCGGGCGATTCGGGCGCGGAAGGTGCGCACCTCGGTTGGACGCATTCGAGCGGGCACCATCGCAACTTGCTCGAAGTGAACCACCGCGAGATGGCGTCCGGCATCGCGGGTCCTTACTGGTGCCAGAACTTCGGCGCGGGACGCGAGTTCGAAAGCGCGCTCGGCATCAAGCCCGCACGCTGAAGCCGCGGATGCGCCGCGCGCGCAATTGGTCGAGCGGATAGAGAGTGCCGCGCCACGCGACACCGCCACGGCGCAACGTGCTCCACATCGAGCGAGCGACGGCGACGAGTAGGAGCGGCGGTCCGAGGGGGGCGAGCAGGGCGAATAGTGGGCTCTGCCCGTCGCGCGACGCGCCGAACGCTGCGGGAATCGCGAACGCGAGCCAGGCGCAGCTCGCGAAGAGCCCGAAGGGTCCGCCCCACGCGAAACCGAGCGGACCGGCGAGCCAGAACGCGGTTCCGAAGATGAGGAACGCGCTCGTCGCGCGCGTGTCGAAGCCGAAGAACGCGAACTGGTTCTTCTCGAGGACGTGCAGGATCTCGCGCGCGCTGCGACCCCACGCGGCTTGGAGTTCGCGACCGGCGAGGTAGCTGCGCGTACGGAAACCAGCGCGTCGCAAGAGCAGTCCGAGCTTCATGTCGTCGACGACTTCATACGCGAGTCCCTCGTGTCCGCCGATCGCGCGCCACGCACGGGCTTCGACCAAGTTGAACGCTCCGATGCCGGCCCATCCGAAGCGCTCGTCGCGATTGGCGCGCGCGAGCGGACCGATCAGTCCCAACGCGAACGTCGCGATGGCCGCGCGAGCGGGAAGCGTCGGATTCTCGACGCCCGGCGTGAGGACGACGTGTTCGACGCGAGCTGCGATCCCCGCTGCCACCGCGCGGGCGACGACATCGTCCGTCATGTGGATGTCGCCGTCGGTGAAGAGGATCCAATCGCTTCGCGCGGTCTCCGCGCCACGCTGGCACGCGTGCGGTTTCCCGAGCCAGCCGTCGGGCAGGACGTCGACACGGACGAGTCGGACGCGCGCATCCTCGGCGGCGATGCGGCCGACGATCGCGCCCGTGCCGTCGCTCGAGCGATCGTCGACGACGACGACTTCCATCTCGACGCCGCGGGATGTGAGGAGGCGGCGCACGGTGCCTTCGATGCGCGGGGCCTCGTCGCGCGCGGGGACGATGACCGTCACGGTCGGGACTGTCCGAGGAAGTGCGGCTCTCAAACGTGGCACCGCGAACACGTCGCGCAGGAGAGCGAGGTCCATCACGGCCCAACCGGTGCCGAGAGCGGCGAAGGTCGCGTTCACGATGCCGACGGCGTCCAAGCGCGCATCGTGTCGGCTCGGGCCCGCGCGCACAACGCCCACGCCGCTGAGTGACCGGGGTCGCGCGCCGTGCTACGAAGTGCCGCTCGAGGCCCGCCGAAACGACCGGATCCGCGCATGCACAGTCTTCTCTTCGTGTTCGCCGCCCTGAGCCCGGCGCAGGAGTCCGAGCCACTCGTCGCCCCGGAGCAGATCGCTTGGCAGCGCAACTTGGAGGACGCACGCGCGCTCTCTACGGCCGAGAACCGCCCGATCCTCGTCGCGATCAATCTGGACGGCGAATCGGCCTCGGACCGCATTGTGGAGGAGCGCTATGGCGATCCGGAATTCGTCGCATGGACGCGCCGCTTCGTGTGTGTCGTCGGGCATCCCCTCCGGCACGCTCCGCGGGATCACGATGAGTTGGGCCGTCGACTCACGTGCCCGCGTCTCGGTTCCGTGACTTGCGGCGAGCACATGGCTCTCGAGCCGCTGCTCTTCGATGCCTACCTCGGTGGCGACCGCGTTTCGCCGCGTCACGCGCTGATCCTGCCGGACGGGACGAAGGCGTTCGACCTGTTCCTGCTGTTCGACATGGGTGAGTTCGACACGGCGCTCGAGGGTGCTGCTCGGAGTGCTCCCCCCGATCCGACCGAGAACAGTTGGTTCTCGGTCCACGCGGAGACGAACGTCGTCCTCGATCAGATGGCCGCGGCCCGCGCGTCGTGGCAGCGCGACTTGTTCGAGACTTGGACGCGCGATC
>JAYTBY010000218.1:0-1931 GCA_043736755.1 Planctomycetota bacterium
GCCAGGATTCCGCCGCCCGAGAGCAGGATCTCTTCGACCTGCACGCCTTCGTGGTGCTCGACATAGTCGAGCGACAGCGAGAGCTCACCGACGAGATCCTCGAGCACGGGCTGGATCGCCGTGTTGACCTCGAGTTCGTGGGCCTCGCTGGCGCGCTTGATGGCCTCGGCCTCGAAATTCTCGATCGACATGGCGCGCGCGACGGCTTGCGTCATGTCCGCGCCGCCGATGTTGATCTCGCGGCTGAAGCAGGTCTCGCCGTCGACGATCACGTTGATCGAAGTCCGCGTCGCACCCACGTCGACGAGCGCGATCGCCGTGCGCGGCGCACCGGCTTCGGCTTCCTCAGTCGGCAATCCGCACAGCTCCCACGCGTTCGCCAGTGCGAAGACATCCACGTCGATGGCGACGGGCGTGAGGCCTTGGCCCTGGACGAGCTGCACGCGCTCCTCGATCGCGCGCGACTTGCAGGCAGCGAGCAGGACGGATTGCTGATCACCTTCCTTGCCCTTGCCCGACTCGTTCGAAGCAGGCGCGTGCTTCAAGGGCTGCAAGTCGAGCTGCACTTCGTCGAGCTCGAAAGGCAGGTACTTGTCCGTCTCGAACCGGATCGCCTGGCGCAGCTCGTTCTCCGACATCTTCGGCATCGTCACGTAGCGCACGACGACCGACTGGCCGGCGACGGAGGTGACGACGCGCTTCGACTTGAAACGTCCGCCTGCAAAACAGGCGGCCACCGCTTCGGCGACGCTGCCGCCGGGCGGGATTTCGTGACGGGCGAAGCCGGTCACGACGGGTTCGGGACCTTCGAGGGAGATCTCGATCGCCTTGACGACGGAGCTGCCCAGGTCCAGCCCGACGAGGCTCTTCTGTCTCTTGAACACGGAATCCGTCTCCCTGGGTCGCCCGAGTCGATGCAGGATTCGCGCCCGGTCCACGCGGACACCGGATAGACGCTCTCCTGGCCGAAGACGGGAATCGGCGTGGGAGGCCCAAAGGGTTGAGGACTACCGGAAGAAAGCGCGCGATCGGCCCTGCGATTCCCACGGGTTGCTGCTCGTCGGAAGGAAGTTCCCGCGCCAGGGTGTCCGAGAACACCTCCCGGGCTCACGTGTCTCGAAGTCTCGCGCCGGGGTTCCCCGTGGCCGGCGGCTCGATGGGTTCACGGCATGTCGAGTGTGCGGCCTGGGGAAGCTGACCCCATCGCCTGCACCTTCGGGAGGTGGCGCCCTCTCCGCGCTCTCGATCGCGGTACCGCGCGGCGCCGCACCCCGTCCTAGGGACGAGGGGCGGCTCCGACAGCCGAGGCCAGCGAACGGGATCAGCCTCCGGCCGAAGTGGCCCAGCGATTCCGTCAGCTCATCTCGCCAAAACCATCGGCGACCAAGGCCGCGATCCGTTGCACGAGGTCAGCGGCGTCCGGCCCCTGCGCATGGATCGTCAACGTGGCCTCGCAGGGTGCGCAGAGGGTCATGAGCTCGAGGATGCTGCGACCGTCGGCTTCAACGCCGTCGCACGCGATTCGGACGGACGCCTGGTGACGCTGTGCGATCTGAGCGATCGCCTGGCATGGCCGGGCGTGGAGACCGGCGGGATTCGGAACCCGCACGGCGAGGACGAAGTCGGACACGTGGTGCTGCGAGGTCAGACGGCCGACTTCTCTTCGAGCAGGCCGACGAGTTCGGCCTTCGTCTTCACCCGCATCGCGAAGGCTCGAAAATCAGGGTCGCGGGACAGACGAGCGATCCAGTGAAGGATCTCCAGGTGACGCTCGGGATCGTGCGCGTCACCGCTCTTCTCCGGCCGCAGGACCGTGAAGACGACATGGACGGGCTGCGAATCGACGGCGGCCCAGGCCAGTCCCTGAGGATGGGTCGCGAGGCTGAAGATCGCGCGGTCGAGGCCGCGCACTTTGACGTGCGGCACCGCGA
>JAYTBY010000219.1:0-1930 GCA_043736755.1 Planctomycetota bacterium
GACCGGGAGTGCGCTTCCAGATCGACGTCACCGAGGGCCGTGCGCGCCTCGAGGTGAGCCCTGAACTCGCCGCCGGGCAATGCTTCGTAGCGTGAGGCACGGATCTCGAACTCGTCGCCGAGTCGCGCGGAGGTGATGGCGATCTCATCGGGCGTCGACGTCGCGTCGATCGTCAACGCGCCGCTCAGCGTCCCTTCTCCTGTGACGAGAGCGAGTTCGTCCGCGACGATCCGCAAGGCGCGAGCCCTCTCTCTCGGCGGCCCGAACTCGATACGAGCGCCCGTCAGCCGCAATCGTCCTCTCTCCGCCTGCAACTCGACGTCCGCGCGTGCGATCTCGAGTCGTGGCAGCTCGCCGAGGATGCCGAGGTCGACTCGAGGCTGGCTCTCCTCGCGTGCACTCCGCGGGCTCTGCGTTAGGTCCACCTCCGCGCGCAGTGACGCGGCCAGCACAGAACTCACGAGGACGCCGTCGTTCCACAGGGAGCTCACGTCGATGGCGACGTCGAGACCCCGGATCTCGACGAACCGCACCGGCTCAGTTCCGCCGCGCGCGGTGGCCGACACGCGCTCGGCGCGAACCCGGGAGACTCCCAAGACCTCGAGCCCCTCGAAGCGCACGTCGAGCCCCGCGTGAGTGGCCGCGAGCCTGGCTACGACGTGCTCGAGAAGGCGAGCCCGCGCGAACCAGAGCGCACTGCCCGACAGGGCGAGCAGCGCGAGGACGATCCAGCGTCGAGGTCGACGCGCGCGACGCGGGGTCTTTGCCGGAGGATTCGGGCTCGTGCTCGTCGTCATGCGGCCCGTCGTGGAACCACAAGCATAGGCGCGCGAGCGGTCCGGACTGCAGCGCGATTTCGCCCTGCTCGCACCGCGGTCTGTCGCGTGACGGCGGGGACCTACGGTTCGAGGAGTTCGTCGGTCGTCGAGGAGACGATCAGGAGCAAGCACCCCGTGTCGGTCGTTTGCGCCGGATGCAGGCTGCCCGCTTCGGCCCGCTGGAAATCACCCTCGTGCATGTGCACGGCGCCGACGCGGATGTCGCCCTGGAGCACGAAGCACTCCTCGGAGCCGCCGTGTCGATGCGCCGGGTACGACGTTCCCGGTGCCATGCGGACGAGCATCGTGACCTGTTTCTTTTCGCGGTCGGCGGCGAGACGTCGAACCTCGATGCCGTCGATGCCGGTGGGCTCGAACCGAGCCTCGGCTCCGGACGAATGGGTCACTCCGGCGGGATCCACTCCGGCGGGCTCCACTCCGTGGGGCGTGATCCACTGCTTCCAGACCTGATTCGGTCGCGCACGCGGCGACGGGCGCGCCGACGATGCCAGTCGAATGCGTCCGAGCACGCGATCCCACAGCTCGGGCGGCAGTGCGATCTCGGGAGCCGCGTGGGTGAGCTGCGCAGCCGTCGCCGCGAGCGAATCGGCTTCGAGGCGGCACACATCGCAGGTCGGGAGGTGCATTCGAAACCGGCGCGCCTCTTCGGCCTCGAGAGCGCCCACGACGTAGAGCGCGGCGAGATCGCGCAGGTCGTCGTCCAGGAATTCGTGCCAAGTCATGCCATCTCTCCTGCGGCTGAAGCGAGGGTCGATCGCAGCGCGCTCAGGCCGGAACGGATACGCGTCTTCACGGTGCCGAGTGGCGTGCCGAATGCCGCCGCGATCTCCGTGTGCGAGAGTCCACCGAAGAACGCGGCTTCGACGGCGCGACGCTGGTCGGTCGGTAGGCGCTCGAGCGCGGCGCGCACGAACTCGCCGCGATCGGTGTCGCCCGCGACGAGGAGCGGAGTCTGGCCCTGATCGAGCAGTTGATTCACGTCGTCGGCTTCCAGCGCGGCCTCGCGGCGCGAGTGGCGCTGGCGCGATCGGCGCAAGTCGATCGCGCGCGTCCGCGCCAACGTGCCGATCCACGTCGCGACGGTCCCCTTC
>JAYTBY010000220.1:0-9501 GCA_043736755.1 Planctomycetota bacterium
CGTCCACCCGAGCAGCTTTTCGTGGGCGTTTCGCGCGCCGACGCCGATCGCGCGCGTCGGTACGGACTGCGCCCGGGACGCCGTCGCTTCCTCCACCTCGCTTTGACGCCCGAAGACGCGCTCGAAACAGCGCAGCGCACCGCGCGCGAGCACGAAGTCATCGTCGTGCGCGCAATGGAGGCCTGGGACGCGGGCATCAACTTCTACGACCGGATCTCGCTGTTCCTGTCGGACCCGATTCCGACGCAGTTCCTGGAGGGAGCTGAGCGCGAGGTCGGCCGAGCCGCGAGCGCTGGCCGAGCCGCGCCGGTGCGCCACGCGCGCGAGGAGGTCGTGTACGGACGCCCCGACGACGAGACGCGTGGTGACGGGGGCGATGCCCCGCAGCATGAGCATGCGTCCGGTTCCTCCGCGGGGTCTGCCGACGCGCAGCATCCGCAAGGTGACGACGGTCCGCGCCGTCGCCGTCGCGGTCGGCGCGGCCGCCGCGACGAGGTCGCGGCACCCGGCCAAGCGCCGGCAGCATTCGAAGCCCACGCGGAATTCGACGGCCCGCCCTCGGGTGGTTACGAAGATGCCCCGCCGGCCGAGCGCGATGCCTACCCGGCTCGTTCGGAACCGCGCGCCATCGAGAGTGGATTCCACGGCGAGTCGCGCGGCCCGCGCGCTCCGGATCGTGGGTTCCGTGGGGACGATCGCGGTCCCCGTGGTGGAGGCCAGGGCAGCGACGCACGCGGCCCGGAACGGGGCACGGCGCGTCCCACGCAGCGAGGCGCTGAGCGTCCCGCTCAGCGTGGCGATGAGCGTCCCGCTCAGCGTGGCGATGAGCGTCCCGCTCAGCGAGGCGATGAGCGTCCCGCGCAGCGTGGCGACGAGCGCGGTCGGCACGAGCGCGCGCCGGATCGTCCGGTGCACGACCGGCCCGTCTCGGAGGATCGCGGCGCGCCGCGGTTCGACGCACGCCCGGACGCACCGCGCGAACGCGATGAGCGCCCGCGTGGTCCCGATCGGACGCGCGAGGATCGTCCGCGTCAGGACGACCGCCCGCGCTTCGACGATCGGCCCCGACAGGAGGAGCGCCCGCGTCAGCAAGAGGAACGCCCGCGTCAGGACGAGCGGCCGCGCTATGACGATCGTCCGCGCCCGGATGACCGCTCGCGCCCGGCCGAGCGTCCCCGTCAGGACGACCGCCCGCGCCAAGACGAGCGTCCGCGCCAAGACGAGCGTCCTCGTCAGGACGAACGTCCGCGCTACGACGATCGGCCCCGACAGGATGAGCGCCCGCGTCAACAGGATGAGCGCCCGCGTCAACAAGAGGAACGCCCGCGTCAAGACGACCGTCCGCGCTTCGAAGAGGCTCCGGGTTCAGCCGATTCACCGCGTTCGGCGGATGCACAGCGCGGGGGCGATCCGCGACGTGGTGGCGACCGCCCTCGCCGTGAGGAGCCCGCTCAGGGCGGTTCCGATCGCGGAGGCGGCGCTGGCCGAGGTGGCGACTTCTCGCGCCCGGCTCCGCGCCGCGACGAAATCCCGCGTCCGTCGGCGGAAGCGCCGCCGCGCGCCACGTTCGAGGAGGGTGCTTTCGGCAGCGGTGGTTTCGGCGGCGGTGTCGACGAGTCGGCGCCTTCCCGTCCGGCTCCGCGACCGGCCGCTCCGCCGCGTCCGGCGCCGCGTCGCGAAGAGCGTGCGCCCGAACGGCAGTCCCCGCCGGATGACGGCGGCTTCGGAGCCGGCGTCCTCTGACCCCGAGCCGGGGCGAACCTGTCCGGTTCGCCCCGTGCTCCATCGATCGTGGCCTCCCACTCGATCGACCCGCGCGACGCGCGAAAGGCCCCAGTGCCGCACATCGAGGGACCGGACCTCCACGTGATCCCACCCGGATATCGGGTGACGTCGAACGCTCGCGGCCGTCTCGCGGCGGCTGCGTGGGCCGCGCCCAGCCTCGATTCGGCGGGTTTCGGGCTCGATGCGGACGGCGGGCTCGTTCGGAGTGACGTGCGCGGCCGACGGCCCCTCGAATCGACGCCCGATGGATCGATCCTCGTCCGCCGCTTCACGCACGGCGGGCTCCTGCGGTTCTTCTCCGGGCGGCGCTTCCACGATGCCGCGCGTCCATTCACCGAACTGGCACTCTCGGCCTGGCTCACGTCGCACGGCGTGCACACGCCGCCCATCGCGGCCGCTCGCTCGCGCGCAGCCTTCGCGTTCGGGCACGAATTGGCGCTCGCCACGCGCCGCATCGCGGGTGCGCGCGACCTCGAGTCGTTGCTCGTCGATGTGCGTGCCGGTCGCAGTGAGCGTGTCGGCTTGCGTCCGAGTCTCCGCGCGTTGGGCGCACTCGTGGTGCGACTCCACGGACTCGGATTCCTGCATGCCGACTTGACGCCGAAGAACGTCCTTGTCGAGCACGGCGCCGACGGATCGACACGTCTGTGGGTGCTCGACCTCGATCGCTCGCGCGTCGAGCTGCCGCTGTCCGAAGTCCACCGACGCGACAATCTGCGGCGTCTCTGGCGCTTCGTCGATCGCCGCGAATGTCGAGACGGCCGCGCACTTGGCCCTACCGACGTGGCTCGTTTCCTCGCCGCCTACGAACCAGATCGCGGCCGTCGACATGAACTGTGGCGCAGAGTTGCAGAGGCTCATGCGCGCCGTGCGATCTGGCATCGCATCGCCTGGTTCCTCGAGAGCAGATGAGCGCTCTTCGAGAGGCCGAACGATTTCTTCATTCGGCCGCGGACGCGTCGATCCGCACGCGCGGGTAGAGCGGACCGTCCGCCGACGAAACCGCTCGGAGCAGGCGCTGTCCCGCGCGGCTCTGCCGCAGGCGCCGCAACGGCGACCGAATGCGCGCGTTCTCTCGCTGGAGTCGATCGATGAGGTCGCGTTCGATCGAGCGGGCCTCGTCGACGAGCCCCGACGTCTCGAGCACGAGTGCGCGTGTCCCGAGGATCACGATGCGATCCGCGAGTTCCGCGCCGAAGCGGCGCACGAGTTCCTCGGCCGCGGCGCTCCAAGAGAGGGCCGCTGTGTGATCGTGCGCTTGGAGTAGGGCGATGCGCGCGCGTACGCCCGATACGAGCGCCGTGATCCGGTTCAAGCCCATCTCGCCCGACAGCGCCGCTGCGCGTTCGAGCATCGCGGCCGCGGAGGGGTCGCTATTCTCCCACAGGAGGATGCCGAGGAACGTGCGCGCCAACGCTTGGCCGCGACGATCCTCGATCTCCTCGGCGACGCGCAGGGATTCGCGCAACTGCGCTTCCGCTTCCACCATGCGGTCCACGTCCAGATGGAGCTGCCCGAGACGGGCGAGTGCCTCGGCCTCGAGACGACGTTCGCCGGCCTCACGCGCGAGTCGTACGGCTCGCGCCGCGGACGCGAGCGCGCGACCGGGCTCGCCCGAGCTGCGGTAGATTCGCGCGCGCAACAGATACGCGGTGCCGAAGATGCCCGGCCGTGCGTGTTCACTGTCGTCGCGCAGGATGTCGATCGCGCGATCGGCGTGATCCATCGCGTCCTCGACGCGGTCCTCGAGCACATCGACGACGCCCTGCGCCAGGTGCGCGAGCGCCTCCTGCGGCGGCGTCGCGGCATGGGACAGCGCGCGCTCGGCGTACTTGCGCGCATCCTCGAGGTCGCCGACGTGCGCCTGCACGAGCGCGAGCCGACGCAACGATTCCGACAGTTCCTTCGGCGCATCGGCGCGCTCGAACAAGTCGACCGCGTTCTTCAGTAGGCCGCGCGCAAGTCCGAACTGGCCCGTGCTGGTCGCGAAGCGCGCGTGGAGCAGGTACACGCGACCGGCGGAACGCGGATCGATCTCGGGGTCGAATGCCGAGTCCGACAATCGATCGAGCGCGACGCGCTGGTCCTCGCGCATCCCGAGTCGGTCGGCGGCGTCCGCCGCAGCTTCCAGAAGTTCGATGCGATGTCGTTCGCGCTCCGCACTCGGCGGACGCCGGTCGAGAGCTTCGAGTCCGGCGCGCGAAACCGCGAGAACCCGTTGCGTTTGCCCGTTCTTCAGGAGCCGCGCGAGCAGATCGGGGATCGCGTCGAGCAACGCATCGTCCAGGCCGGCTTTTCCGAGGTGGAATGCGCGTTGGAAGTCGTCCTCGATGCTCGCGTCGCCCACCGCGAGGAGTGCGTCGGCAGCCGCCTTGTGCAGTCGCACGCGCTGTTCCTTGCTGAGCGCGCGATAGACCGCTTCGCGCAACGCCGGTCGCGCGAAGCGGTAGCGCGAACCCGACGGCGCGAGCCAACCGGCGCGGACGAGGCGCGCGAGCAGAGCATCGAGATCGGTGCGACGCGCTTTCGGAAATGCGGCCAGGAGGAAGTCGACTTCGATGCGCCCGCCGACGACGGCCAGTCGGCGCAACCACGCGCGCTCTTCCGTGGACAGGCGCCTGTAGGAGTCCGCGATCGCCTCGCGGAGCGAAGACGGCATCGGCAGCGCGTCGGGCTCGATCGCGAGGATCAATCCCGTCCCGTCAGGATGCTCGGAGGCGTCGCCTTTGTGGATGAGTCCGCGCAGGAGTTCCGCGAGGAGTCCGGGATTGCCGCGGCTCCGTTTCTGGAACACATCGGCGAGCCGCAGGCGCGGTGCGGTGTGGTGGAACGTGCGTTCCACGAGCTCGACGACGTGGCTTGGCTCGAGCCGCGTGAGCTTCAACTCGAGCGGACCCGCGCCGAGGCTCGCGAGACGCGCACGTAGCGATTCGATCGCAGCGGGCGAGCGCACGGGAGCCTCGTCCCGCACGGACACGAGGAACAAAGCCCGTCCGCCGCGCAACGATTCCGCGGCGCGCGCGATCGATTCGAGCGTGCCTTCGCCCGACCACTGGGCGTCGTCGAGGTGGACCGCGATCGGTGAGCGCCGCGCGAGTGCCGCGATCCACTCGCCCAGAGCCAGCGGCAAAGCACCCGCAGATGCGCTGGCATCCGTCGCGTCGAGTGCCGCGAGGAGCGTTTCGACGTGGCTCGGCGGCACGAGCCCGGCGAGATCCGCTCGCTCGCGCGGACCGGGCTTCGTTCCGGGCGCGAGTCGGATCCAACGCTCGAGCATGCGCAGAATCGGCTTGCATGGACGATCCTGTTCCAGCGCGCGCGATCGTCCCGTGAGGACAAGCGGCGGTGCGAGACCGGCGCGCGCGCGTCCGGCCCACTCGAGGACGAGTCGCGTTTTTCCGACACCCGTGGCGCCGTGGATCCACACGCAGCGCGGTCCGTTGGCGCTCGCGTCCCACTCGCGCGCGATGGCGTCGAGTTCGTCCTCACGTCCGACGAGCGGTGTCGGATGCGCGAGTTCGCCTTCGCCCGCGCCGCTGCGTCGAGCGAGGACGCCGGAATCGAGTTCGCCGCGCCACCACGTGCCTGATTCTTCCTCGGTGAAGCGCGCTGCGATCTCGCGCGATGTCGGGCGTCGCGCCGGATCGCGTCGCAGGATGTCCTCGAGGTTGCGGTCGAGGAACGGCGACACCTGCGGAACGATCCGCGAAGGCGGTACGAAACGCGCGGTCGCGATCGCCGCGATGAGTCGATCCGCGTCAGGAGCGAGGAGTGCTGCGCGTGCGATCCATCCGCTCGATCCGGATCGTTCGAAGGTCCCCTGCGTGCGTGATTCCGCGCCACGTGCGGCGTCGATCGCGAAGGGATGCGTTCCTGTCGCGAGTTCGTACAGCAGGATGCCGAGCGCGAAGACGTCGCTCGCCGTTCCGACCATCGCCCCCTGCGCAACCTCGGGAGCGACGTAGGCCAAACTGCCCGCGCGCGCACCGCCGTCCTGCTCGGACGCGATCGGCCGCGCGAAGCCGAGGTCGAGCAAAACCGCGTGGCCATCGTCATCGAAGCGCGCGTTCTCGGGCTTCACGTCGCCGTGCACGAATCCGGCGGCGTGGAGGGCGCCGAGGCCGCCGGCCAGCGAGCGTGCGGCGGCGCGCACCAGGGGCTCGGGCGCGGCTCCGTCCCGTGCGAGGCGCGCGCGCAAGGTTTCGCCCGGGACGTGGGTCAGGACCAGGTACCGTCCCGACGCGTCGTGCCCGGATGCGAGGACGCGCACGATGCTCGGATGGGCGACTGCGGATCCCGCGCGTGCTTCCGCTTCGAATCTCGAGCGTGCGCGCGAATCCGATTCGAGGTGGGCATGGAGCCGCTTCACGGCCACGGTCGCACCCGCCGGAAAGTCGCCGAATGCTTCGTCGAGCGTCGCCCGGAAGACCGTGCCCGTGGCGCCGGAACCGATCTCGCCACCGAGGGTGAAGCGCGGTCCTCGGCCGCCGGTTGTCGTCGCACTCGTTCCCACGGCGTTTCGAGCACCGTAGCACATGCGAGCTCGACCTCGAACCGCGGGAGCACGGCGCGCGAAGGTCCTGGACGGACCCGCACGCACCGGGGAAGATCCGCGGCCCGCGTTCGCGCGTCGAGGTCTTTGCATGCCGCTCGAAGTTCACAACACGCTGACGAGGAAGAAGGAACCGTTTCGCCCGCTCGAGGCCGGCGTGGTGCGCATGTACAACTGCGGCCCGACCGTCTACGGGCGCGCGCACATCGGGAATTTTCGCGCTTACCTGTTCGCGGACACGCTGCGGCGCTGGCTCGAGTGCTCCGGGCTCGCGGTGAAACAGGTGATGAACATCACCGACGTCGGGCACCTGCTCGACGACGCCGAAGAGGGCGAGGACAAGATCGAGGCCCAGGCGCGACGCGAGAAGCTCGATCCGTGGGCCATCAGTCGTCGGCACACCGAGCAGTTCTTCCTCGACCTGAAGGACCTCGGTTGCCTGCCGGCGATGGTCTACCCGAAGGCCAGCGATCACATCCCGGAGATGCTCGAGATGATCGAGGGGCTCGTCGCCAAGGGCTACGCGTACCAGGTCGGCGAGGACGTCTACTACGAGGTCGCGAAGTTCCCACGCTACGGCCGCTTGTCCGGCAACAGCGTGGCCGAGCTCGACGCCGGAGCGCGCATCGACGTGCGCGAGGAGAAACGTCATCCAGCCGATTTCGCGCTGTGGAAGAGCGATGCGCACCACGTGATGAAGTGGGAAAGCCGTTACGGCGCGAACGGTTTCCCGGGTTGGCACATCGAGTGCTCGGCGATGTCGCGGCGTCATCTCGGCGATCGAATCGACATCCACACGGGCGGCGAGGACAACGTCTTCCCGCACCACGAGTGCGAGATCGCGCAGACCGAAGCGTTCACGGGCGAGCCGTTCTCGACGTACTGGATGCACACCAAGTTCCTGCAGGTCGACGGCGGGAAGATGAGCAAGCGCCTGGGCAACTGCTACTCGCTCGACGACGTGCGCGCGAAGGGGTTCTCGATCCGTGCGCTGCGCTTCTGCTTGATCCGCGGTCACTACCGCACGCCGCTCAACTTCACGTGGGACATCCTGCGTGAAGCGACGAGCGTGCTCGAGAACCTCGACGATCTCGTCGTGCGTTTGCGGCGCATCCAGAGCGGACAAGCGGGCTCACCGAGCGCCGACGACGGCCTCGAGGAGGTCGGCGAAGCGATGCACGAGTTCCGTTCGGGGATGGACGACGACTTGAACGTTCCGCGCGCGACTGCGGCGCTCATGGCGTTGCGCTCGCTCGCCGTCGAAGAGCGACTCGGCTCGATGGCCGCCGCGCAAGCGTTGCAGTTCGTCGTTCACACGGCTAGCCGCACGCTGGGCTGCATTCAGGTCGAGGAAAGTTCCTTGGGCGCCGAGGTCGAGGCCAAGATCCGCGCGCGACTCGCAGCGCGCAAAGCCAAGGACTTCGCGCGCGGCGACGCGTTGCGCGACGAACTCGTCGCGATGGGCATCGCGCTCGAGGACACGGCGAAGGGCGTCTTGTGGAAGCACAAGGCGTCGGGCGCCGGTGGGGGACCGATCACGTGAACGGCGCGGCAGACGCGCACCGCGTCGCGCTGCGGTTGCTCGAGATCGACGCGGAGCTCGGCAGCGTCGCCCGGAGCGGCGCGGCGGCGTTCGCGACGCGCTATGGGGTGCGTACACTCGATTTCGAGGTTCTGGTGCGCGAAGTCATCGATGCGAACGTCGCGCACCTCGCGCGAGTCCCGCGCTCAAAACCCTTCGGTGCCTACTTGGCGGTCGAGACGGCGACGAGCACGGTCGTCGGCGCGTGCGCGTTCGTGACGGGACCGCACGAACGCGAGGTCGAGATCGCCTATGCCACTCTGAAGCCCCACGAGGGTCGCGGGATCGCCACCGCGATGGCGCTCGAACTCGTGGCGGTCGCGCGCAATTCGAATCTCGTGGACGTCGTCTTTGCGCACACGCTGCGCGAATCGAACGCGTCGACGCGTGTGCTGGCTCGGGCCGGTTTCGGGAACCGCACGGACCTCGTGCACCAGCAAGATGGCCCGATCTGGCGCTTCGAGCTCGCGCTCGGGAACTGAACCGCGGTGGACACGCACTCGACATCGGCGCCCGACCCGCGGCGCTGGATCGGCCTGTTCGCCGCGATGTCGGCGCCGTTCCTGGGGGTCGTCGACTTCTTCGTGCTCAACCTGGCGCTGCCCGAGATCGAGCGCGATCTCCATGCGAGCTACGCGCAGCTCGAACTCGCGATCGCGCTGTACGGCCTCGGCATGGCGGTCTTCGTCGTCACCGGCGGCCGTCTCGGCGACACGTTCGGGCGTCGACGCGTGTTCCTGTCGGGACTCGTCGCGTTCGTCATCGCGTCCGTACTCGTGGCGCTCTCACCCAGCGCCTGGTTCCTGCTCGGCGCGCGGCTCGTCCAAGGTGTCGCCGCCGCCGTCCTCTTTCCACAAGTGCTGGCGCTCGTCACGGTTCTCTTCAGAGATCACGAACGGCCGCGTGCGTTCGCGTACTTCGGACTCACCGTCGCGACGGCGTCGATCGCCGGTCAACTCCTGGGCGGCTTCCTCCTCGACCTCGATCTCTTCGGCCTCGGTTGGCGCGCCTTGTTCCTCGTCAACGTGCCGATCGGAGCCGTCGCGTTCGTCGTCGCGCGACGCACGCTGCGCGAGAGCCTGGCCGAAAACCCACCGGGCATCGACGTCGTCGGCATCCTGCTCGCGACCGCGGCCCTTTCATGCGTCCTCGTCCCGTTGACGCTCGGACACGAGGAAGGTTGGCCGATGTGGGCGAGCGCGATGCTCGCGGCGGCGATCCCCGCGATCGCGATGTTCATCCTCTACGAACGCCGTGCGAAAGCGCGCGGGCACGATCCGCTCGTCGATCTGTCGCTCTTCGACCTCGTCGGTTATCGACGCGGCCTCTTCGTCGTCGCGTCGTACTTCTTGGGCGCCGGATCACTATTTCTGGTGCTCTCCCTCTTCGAGCAGAGCGGGCTCGGCCGCGATCCGCTGCGCGCGGCGATGGCCTTCGTGCCGTCGGGAATCGCGACGTTCGTCGCGTCGTCGCTCGCGACGCGACACGCCGAGCGCAAACCGACGTTGTTCCTCTACGGCGGACTCACGTGCGTGTTGACCGGGCTTTTCGTGCTCGTCGCTGCCCTGGCGCTGCTCGATGG
>JAYTBY010000221.1:0-1926 GCA_043736755.1 Planctomycetota bacterium
GCGTCGCCTCGCACCGAGAGTCCGGGAGCAAGATCGCGCTCCTCGGCGCCCGCCGAGTGCTCGGCTGCTTGCTGGAACTCCACGATGATTCCCGGGCCACGGACTCGAAGCCGCACGGCCCCGTCATGGCTGTCTATGGGTTCGACGACGCCGCGGGGTTCGCTCCCGCCGCGCTCGATCCACGTCGCTTCGTCGCAGAAAGTGCGCCAGGAACGCACGCCGCGATCCTCGATGACGAGATCGCGCCACAAGACGTCCGTGCCAACCCCTGAGTGCACCTGCGGCGCGATGAAGCCCACGACGTCGAGCGGATCGATCCAATCCGCGGTCGGAACGCCGTTCACCCACGAACGAATCCACGTGCCCGAGCACTCGATGCGATAGCGATTCCACTCGGCCTTCTTGAACGCGGCGCGACCCGCATCGTTCTTCGAGAGATCGTTGAGCCAACCGCGGCGACCTTCGTCGTAGAGACCGCCGGACCACGCCCGTTCGCTCGGATCGATTTCGATCTGGTAGCCGAACACGCGACCGTCGCCCTGTTGATGGCTGCGCACTTGGATGCCGGAGTTGCCGTCGCCGAGCAGCTTCACGTCGACTTCGAGCGCGAAGTCGCCGTACTCGAGCTCGCTCGCGAGGAAGCTCTGTTTGCCGCCGCCGGCTCGGCCGCGGATCGCACCTTCCTCGAGGCTCCAGATTGCGTCGCCGATCGCGCGCCAACCTGGAATCGCGGCGCTCGACGTCCAACTCGCGAGAGCTGCCGCGTCGAGTGGACCGCGTCGTGCTCGAACGCGCTCGCGCGCCGCACGCACGTCGGATTCCGAAACCGCCGACGCCGTGTGTCCCCATTCGCGCCGCACGTAGGTCAACACGGACGCAAGCTCGTCGTCCGTCGCGTTCCAAGCGGGCATCTCGAGATCCCAAGTCCGGCCCGCGACTTCGATCGGTCCGTGCAAGCCTGCGAGCACGATCGCGGCCGCGCGTTGTGCATCTCCGAGCGCGAGATCGTTGTCGCGCAACGGCGGAGCGATGCCGGGAGCACCGGAGCCGCTCGCTTGGTGGCACGCCGCACACACGTTGGCGTAGCCGATGCGACCGTGCTCGAAGCGCGCAATCTCGTCCGTGGAGAGCGGCGGCACCACTGCTTCGAGCGGGAGATCCGCGCGACCGGGCCACGCGATCATCTCGAGCACGGTTCGCGCGAGCTCGGGCGCATCGCTCTTGCCGCGAGAAGTCGATTCGCCCGTGCTCGCGGCGAGATCCGTGAGACCGAGAGGTGCACGGTCGACACGCACGCGACGCGGCGCGCGCGGACGGGCCGACACCGCGCCCTCGAGCAATGCGCGGCCCGCAGAATTGCGCCGGCTCGCGAGTGTCGTCGCCTTGTCGAGCAATCCGAGAATCGAGTCCGTGCGACCTTCGCGCACGATCGCGGCGGCGAGATCGCGGCACAGCGAATCGAACTCGCCGCTCGAAACTGCCCCGTGAGCCAAGCCGGGGAGGATGCGTTCGAGCACTTCCAGGCCACGACCCTGCGATCCCAGCAGGATGGCGTGCCGGATCTCGGGGCTTTCGAAACGTCCTCGCGCGCTCCAGGCCGCGAAGAAATCGACTGCCGGATCGCGAAGCAGCGCGCTGGCTGCGAATCGCTGACGCAACACCTCTTCACCCTCGCTCGACGCTCCATCTGTGGACTTGGATCTTGGCGCGGGCGACATGAGGACTTCGCGGAGGCGATCGCTCGCCTGAACCCGACCTGTGGCCGCGCGCAACGCCTGAAGCCGCACGCACTCGTCCGCATCCCGAGTCGCAGCAATCAGCGTCGCTTCGTCGAGCGCGCCGCGGCCGTCGAGCGACCACAGCGCGTGGACACGAGCGCGTTCGTTCGAAGAGCTCGTGACGACCGCGCGCAACTTCGGCAGCACG
>JAYTBY010000222.1:0-1926 GCA_043736755.1 Planctomycetota bacterium
GAGCCCCGCCAGACTGCGCCCCGCCAGACTGCGCCTGGCGAGAATGGGCCGCGCCTTACATGTACCTCGCGCGCGTCATCGGCCGCGTCGTCGCTGCGACGATGGTTCCGGGCCTGACCGGCGTGCCGCTGCAGTGGATCCAACCGCTCGACGAGCGTGGCGCCGCGATGGGCGACGCGCTCGTGGCTTGCACGGTCATCTCGACCGGACCGGGCGACCTGGTGCACTTCGTCGACGGGCGCGAGGCCGCGCTGGCCTGCCCCGAGACGTTCGTGCCGGTCGACGCGTCGATCCTGGGATACGTCGAGCAGGCCTACGCGAACGGCGTCTTCATCGGCCGCGAGCCGGCGGGAGCGGCGCGATGATCCTCGCCGAGGTCGTAGGCACCGTCGTCGCACCCGTGCAGATCCCCGTCCTCGAGGGAAAAACGCTGCTGATCTTGCGCCCGATTTCGCCCGATGGGCGACCGTCGGGAAAAACGCGCATCGGCGTCGATCGTGCGCAAGCCGGTGTCGGCGACCGCGTGCTGATCCTCGATGAAGGCAACTCGGCGCGGCAGATCCTCGGTGACAAGAATGCCGCCGTGAAGACCATCGTCGTGGCCGTCGTCGACTACGTCGAGACGGGCGGCAAGCTCGCTTACGACCATCGGACCCGGAGCTGACGCGGCGAAGGCCGACGACACGATCCCCCATGACCACGATCGAAGAACTCACGCGCTCGCGCGGCTGGAGCGACGAGGAAGCGCGCTTGCGCAACTCGATCTGCGAGATCGGCCGACTGTGCTACTCGCGCAACTACATCGTCGGCGCGGACGGAAACATCTCCGGGAGACTCTCCGACGGCACGATCCTCATCACGCCGGCGGGTGCGATGAAGGGCTTCCTTTCCCCTGAACAGATTGCGCACGTCGACATGCAAGGGCGCACGGTCGACAACGGTCCGAAGGCTTCGACCGAAGTCGGGATCCACCTCGTCTGCTACGTGCAGCGACCAGATGTGCGCGCTGTGCTCCATTGCCATCCGCCGCACGCGGTCGCGATGACGATCGCGGGCATCGACATGCAGATCCCGGTGATCCCCGAGATCATCGTCACGATCGGCGGCATCCCGACGGCACCGTTCGGCACGCCGGGCACGGATGAGCTGCCCGCGTCGATCAGGGACATCGTGAGCTGCTCGGACACGGTCGTGATGCAGAACCACGGCTCGGTGACGATCGGGCCGAACCTGCTCGACGCGTACAAGAAGCTCGACATGCTGGAGCACACGGCCAAGATCTTGTGGATCGCGAGCTGTGTCGGCACCGTCAAGCCGCTCGCGCCGGAAGACGTGGCGAAACTGCTCGGAACGCGGCAGAAATTGGGCATTCGCACGCTGAACACGCTGGAGAACCAGTGCGGACGCGGCGGCGGCTCGCGCTGATCGCGGGGTCGATCGCGCTGGTCCTCGTCGGCCTCGAGGTCGCCGCGCGCATCTACGCCGAGGCCACCGACCGCACACGCGGACTGTCGCTCGACGCGCGGCTCGGATGGCGTCCACTGCCGCACATCGAGAAGCGCGGCGCCTGGTGGGGCGCGAACCTACCGGCGCGCACGAACGCGCTCGGGTGGCGCGATCGACCGCGTGAACTCGCGAAGCAGCCCGGCGTGCGCCGCGCGCTACTGCTCGGCGATTCCTACGTGTTCGGCGCCGGCGTCGACGACGGACTGCGCATCTCCGAAGCGCTCGAGCGCGAAGTCCCAAACCTCGAAGCTTGGAACTTGGGCGTCACGGCGTATGGCCCCGATCAGGAACTGCTGCTGCTCGAATCCGTGATCGACGAGTACGCGCCCGACTTCGTCGTCTGGTTCGCGTGCGTCGAGAACGACGTCGAGGACGTGCGCCATGATCGTCGCTACGGACACGCGAAGCCCTGGTTCGAGC
>JAYTBY010000223.1:0-1924 GCA_043736755.1 Planctomycetota bacterium
CGTTTGACAACCGGGACAATCGGGATTCGCGGCGGCCTCGTTCATTCGATCAGAGGATCGGCGCACTCACGCCGGTTCTTGCCCGAATTCCAACTCGGATCAACGAGTTTCACATCCTCCAACCTCGGGCGACCCGTGAACGGGTACCACTGCAGGCGCGTGACGTCACCCGCGCGAGCGCGTTCGATCGTCCGTTGGAAGATTCCCTGGAGGTCGAGGTCGATCAGCAGGTCCTTGAACGCGTCGAATTCCATGAGCAGGAGCGAGGCGTCCTTGGCCTTGAGCTCGAGCTCGTTCATGCGCGTGATCGCCTTCTCGCGGATTCCGGCCACACGGACCGACTCCATGTACTCGTTCGCGACGGAGCGCATTTCCTCGACGACTCTGCTGAAGTCCTCGCGCGTGGCCTTGCGCGCAGCCGCTTTCGCAGCCAACTCGTCGACCATCGCGTTGAAGCGCGTGCGTAGTTCGACGCGGGTGGTGGCAGCGGCAGCCGGCGTTTCGCCGACGGCTCGAGCCACCGACGGCACCGAGGTCAAAGCGAGGAGGACCGGCAGTAGGGCGATGATTTTCTTCATGACAACTCTTCAGGGCGATGCCCCGGTTCCCGTAGGTCTCGCCAAGGCGGCTCCCTGCCGCCGTTATTGCGTGACGCACGAGAAGCTAGCTCACTGGTGCAGCGCGCGCTGTCGGGCACAAGGCGTAGATCCATGGGTCGTTGTGCGCAGGGCCAATGCGTGTCGCTGAGAGCGACTCGATATCCGGCATGCACGAATTCGGTGGAGTACGCACTTCGACGGATTCGCAAACTCCAACCCAGGGTGATAATGCAGCTCGCGCGCTGCGATTGCGGTTGTGCGATCCACGATGAAGTACCGAATCGCTTGGCCAATGAGCATCGCGTGTGCGCTGGTGTGCCTGACGCTCGGCGCCGCTTGCATCGAGGGTCTGGCAGGCGGGCGCGGCGAGGACGTGGCCGAGCTGGAGAGCGGCTGGATCGTGGATATGGCCGACAACGTGTGCGGGCTCGCCGATCCCCGCATGCTCAGCCGTCCTGCGCGCATCGAATACCCCGCGCTGCTCGCGGCGACGCCCGAGATGAAGCGCATCCTGGAAGAGGGCATCGACCCCAACTCCTCGATCGGGGTCGCGCTGCGCCAGCGTGGCGTCGATCGCGTGTTACGCGCAGCCGATCGCGTGCGGGAGCAGGAGGGCTACTGCAGCGTTTGGAAGCGCATCAGTCACCGCGACGGGCGAGTGATCCCCGACATTTCGAAGCAAGTTCGTGCTGGGTTCTAGGGACTCCGGGCGGATGACCCTCGACAGCAGGTAGCGGTTCGGACGGATTCGCAGCAGCGTTCGAGCCCGCGGGACGAGTGGATCCGGTCCCTCGGAGGTGCTTCGATCCGATCGCCCATCTCGGGGCAAGCGCGCGGCGTGAGTAGGATCGATGGACAACGAGAGGCAACCTTCAGCCCTCGACACTAAACCGGATGGGAGAGAGCGTCTCGCTCACGTTGGCAAGGAGGGTTCGGGCTGTTTCCGAGCACCTCTGGAGCCCACGGCTGCGTGGATCCGGTCCCTCCTACGTGCGTCCAGCTGCACTGCGGAGCCTCGGTAGCGGCCTTGAGGCGGTCGGAGGCGCTCGACTGGCTCTCCTTGCCAACGTGAGCGAGAACACTCGAGTCTGCATGTGCCTGCCTCGTCAAGCCTTGCTCATCGTCCGCTCCGCACGGCCACCGGCGACGGTATCTACGGCCTCGCTTCGCTCCCGCCTTCGGACCGCCGCCTCAGGCCGCGCTCCGCTCTTTCACGGGACGAGAACTGGGTCGAGCACGACCCGGAGCCCGAGGTCGCGGTACACGTGGTTGGGAAGGTCGTGGTAGGAGGGGGGATGGAAACCAACCCCGAACCACGAGGCGGC
>JAYTBY010000224.1:0-9489 GCA_043736755.1 Planctomycetota bacterium
AGCACCGGTTCCCGATGCACCCATTCATTGCACCGTGATCCTCAGGGCGTTGCTCGTGACCCAGCGTGTCGGCGCTGTGCAATTCGCGTCCGTCGGGAAGGCGAATTGGGCTGCAAACGCAGTCCCGGCCGAACCGGCCGGAATGGGTATGCGGTTCTCGCAATAACCGAAGGCGTCGGTCGTGGCGCGGATGCGACGGAAAGGCCGGTGGAGATCGACGCTGATCCCCGCGTCGCCCACCGACAGCGGCGCAGCGGCTGCGGATCCGATCAGGAGCCAGCCGGACGCGCTCGGCTGTGCGGCGCTGGCGTACAGCGCAAAAGACTGCGCCCCTGCAAGCGGCATCGCCGCATGTCGGCACCGGCCGAGGATCTAGGACCTGCGGGTTACTACATGCTGTTCGCCGTGGAACGGGATGCCGAACCCGTCCCGCGTCGGGCACCCTCGGTCGCCCAGTTCATTCTATTGAAGTGAACGACTGGGATTGGCCCGGCACATCACACGATCTGCCGCGCCAATGTGACGTGATGAAGCGTGAATCTCCGGTCAGCGACTCGCGGTCCGCAGCAGCACTTGCGGTCCGCACGAGCACCCGCTGATGCGGCGGAGGTCTCGCTCACGTTGGCAAGGAGAGGAATCGCGCAGGGCCTTCATCGCCCAATGGACCGCGCGAGTTGCGGCCACCAGGTTGACGACCAGCCGACCTGGCGCGTAGCGTCGCGCGCCTGATGACCAAGTCGCCACGTCGAAGAGTTTCGAAACCCGACGTGCGCACCGGGCAGGGTTCCGTCGCGTTGTCGCGCGCGGAGTTCCTCGCGCGGTTCTCCGAGCGGTTCCAGGATCCCGCTTTCGAGGCGTTGCGAGCGCAGCTCGACGCGATCGCCGCCGAAGCGTGGGACGCGTACCACGAGTACCGCAAGAGCCCGAACACGCGCGCCGCCGGCCGAGGCTTCGCGGACCCGACCTTCCAGCTCCCGGTGGAATGGCTGGAGACGCGCAAGCGATTGCAGGCGGCGGAAAAGAAGCAGAAGGCGCAGTCGTCGCGCTCACGGATCCTGCTCGTGTGCGGCGCGTCGCGCAGCGACCAGTCGTGTCCGGGTGAGATGTCGAAGACGTTTCGGCTCGTGACCTTGGCGCGTCGCGTCGTCGAAAAGACGCGGGGTTTCGAAGTCGACGTCCTCGATCTGAGCCACCTCGCTTCGCAGTACGGTCGCACGATCCATCCGTGCAAAGCATGCGTCTCCACGGCGATGCCACTCTGCAATTGGCCCTGCTCCTGCTATCCGAACCACGCGCTGGGCCAGACCAATGATTGGATGGCGGAGATCTACGAGCGTTTCGTCGCCGCGCACGGCGTGATGATCGTGACGCCGGTCTATTGGTACGGTGTGCCCGGTGGTCTGAAGACGATGATCGATCGTCTCGTGTGCGCAGACGGCGGCAATCCCGATCCGACGTCCACCGGCGGCAAGGATCCGGTCCGCGCAAAACAGCTCGAGCTCGAGGGTTGGTCCTATCCGCGGCACCTCGCCGGACGCGGCTTCTCGGTCGTCGTGCACGGCGATGCGGCCGGAGTCGATGACGTGCGACGCGCGTTGTGCGATTGGCTGCTCGACATGCGACTGGTTCCCGCGGGATTGGGCGGCGTGCTCGGGCGCTACATCGGTTTCTACGAGCCGTATGCGACGAGCCACGTGGCGCTCGATGCGGACTCGGCGTTCGAGGACGAGGTTCGCAATGCGGCGCGGAGCCTCGTGCAGCTCGTCCGCGACCTGCGATCCGGCGCGTCGCTTCAGCCGGATCGAGGCTTGGACGAACCGCGGCCCAAATAGAAGAGTCCCGCGCGCACCGTAGTACCCGGATGACAGTGCCGACCGCTCCTCTCGCCTCCTCACCCGCTCGCTGCGAGCGAACGAGGCTGACCGGGAAAGACCAGCCTCGCGCAGATCAGGACTTGTGAGGAAATCACAGTCGCCGCTCCGCGGAAGTGGCACCACCTACATCTGACAGCGCAGAGGCTCGATTCGTTCACACGCGGTCAGAGCGTCCGGAGAATTCACCGCTTTCGCGCTGCGGAGAGGACGCACGGGATTTCGAGAGGCCGTGGGCGCGATGGCTTCACGGGCTTTCAGAACGACACACCCGCCCTTACGGCGTCCAGCTCACCGTCACGCCGTTCGTCAGGTTGAATGTGCTCGCGCTGCAAAATGCGGCCGCGTTCCGGTACCAACCCTGGTAGTGCCGCGTCCCGCCCGCTCCGGGGATCACGCCCCGAACCGAGATCGGGATGTCGCCGACGCTGCCCGACCCGTAACTCGCGAAGCCGGCTGCCGAGGTCTTCGTGCCCAGGCGAATCACGGTGCCCGCCGCGCAGCGCAGCCCATCGCCGAAGACGGCGTTCGACACGGCTGTACCTTGGAAGAAGAGTGTCGACGCCGTCGGCGGCAACCCGCCTGCGTTCAAAGCCAACGAGTCGGCCGAGACGCGCGCGATGCCTTGGCTCACGAGGCGTCCGCCGCCCGTCGCGAACGAGTGCTCGCAACCCGCGTGCGGCTGGCCGCCGTTCGAGCACGGACAGGCGGCGTTCGTGCCGTAGCAGTACGTCGCATGCGTCAACGGCCCGTTGCGTTGCGGACGGATCTCGTCGGAAGTCTCCGTGAAGAGGATCAGGTCGAGATCGCGATCGTCGTCGATGTCGAAGATGCCGGCGCAAGCCGGGTTCGCCGGGCTCGTGAAGGTCGTCAGCCGGCTGAACGAGCCGCCGTTGTTGCGATAGACGAGCCACTCCTGCCCACCGAAGGACGACAGAACCCAGTCGAGATCACCATCGCCGTCGAGGTCACCGAGGTCCGTCGCGATCAGGAAGCTCGAGCTCGTCACGACGATCGGAGCCTGGACCGTGCCGTTCCCGTTCCCGAGCAGCATCGCCCCGTTGTTCGAGAAACTGTTCGCGCACGACACGTCGACGTCGACGTTGCCGTCGCCACACACGAGCATCCAGACCTGCCCGCCCGCGGGCTGCGCCGGTTGCATCGTGAACGTGCCGTTTCCGTTTCCGAGGTGAACGCGGATCTGCTCGGCGAAACGCAGCCCGACGACGAGATCCATGATGCCGTCGTTGTTCATGTCCGCGGCGTTCAGCGCGAACTCGCCATTGCCGCCGCCCTCGAACGTCGTCGGTGCGCCGGGCACACCCGCGCCGTTGTTCAGCGCTAGCTAACATTGGTTCCCGCTGTTGTTCGACGTCGCCACGTCCGCGTCGCCGTCACCATCCACGTCGAGGATCGCCATCCCGCGCGGATCGTTGCCCATGGGGAACGTAGTCGCGGGCAGAATCGTTCCGTCGCCGTTTCCGAGCAGGATCGACACCGAGTTCCCGAACGTGTCGCACGTGATGACGTCGATCTTCCCGTTGCCGTTCATGTCGGCGTGCTCGTTCGGGCTGGGCGTGTTTCCGGCCGCAGTCACCGAGAAGTTCGGCGTGACGAAGAAGCCCGAGCCGTCGCCGCGGTTCTTGAACACGCGCAAGTCGCTGGCGTTCTCGCTGACTACCCCTAAGTCGATCGAGTCGTCACCGTCGTAATCCGCGTGCTGTCCACCGTAGATGCGCGTGAAATTGCCCGGGTTCGTGAAGAAGGACTGAACTTGCGTGAACGTTGCCGGAGCGGGCGCAGCGCAGACACGAAAGGTCGAGACGTAACCGGCAGCGCGCAGGAACGAGAGGTCGGTTGCTTGCAGCGAGTCGGCCATGCCGATCATCACGACCTCGCCCGCGAACCACGGTCGCGCCGGGCTGAAGCGGATGCGCGTGCCACCGTTCTCGAGCGTCTTCGTGCCCGCTGCTCCACCGCCCATCGAACCGTAGACGCCGAACGAACCGAGGGACGCGGGGGCGACCGCACGATCGAAATCGACCGTGATCTCGGCATTCGGCGCGCGATTGCCGGAGTTGAGCGGCGGATCGATCGCGACGACGGTGAGCTGCGCGGTTGCGGCTGGCGCCAACGCGGCAAGGAAGACGAAGGGGAGCAGCGGTCGCATGGGGGTCTCCGTTCGAAGCCGAGAGTCCTGAGCACCGCCGTCTCACGACGACCGGCGCTTCTGCCGCAGGCTATCCGCGAATCCCCGCCTGTGTGTGAAGAGCTCTCTCGATGCCCCGTGCGTGTCGCGAGCGCGCGTTAAGGTCGCCTCAGGAATAGAGGCGCGCGAGCAACTTCGAGAACCGCGCGGGGTCCGCGAGCGTCGAGCCCTCGGCGAGCAAGGCCTGCCCGTGGATCAACTCGACGAGGTCCCCCACGCGCGCTGCGGCTGGCTCCGCGGCGTGGAGCTCGAGCAGCCGCTTCACGAGCGCGTGATCCGGATTCAGCTCGAGCACGCGTTTCTGCTCGGGCACGTCTTGTCGCGCGGCGCGCAGGATGCGCTCCATGTTCGGCGAGAGATCCCCGGCGTCACTGACGAGCGCCGCCGGACTCTCCGTGAGCCGCGTCGAGAAACGCGCCGACTTCACCGCGCCGGCGAGCTTCGTTTCGACGACTTCCAGCGTCGAACGATGGTCGCGATCGAGCTTCTCACGCACTTCCTTCTCGGCCGAGGTCTCGATGTCGAGATCCGCGCGATCGATGCGGGAGAGCTGTCGCCCTTCGAACGTGCCCAGACGCTCGACGACCCATTCGTCGATCGGGTCCGTGAGGAAGAGCACCTCTTCGCCGCGCCGCTTGAACGCCTCGAGGTGCGGTGCGTCCTCGAGCAGGCGTCGCTCCGTCCCAGCGAGGTACCAGATGGACTTCTGGTCCGACTTCGCGCGCGCGACGTATTCGCCAAGCGTCGTGGGCTCCGGTGCGTGCGTGGTTTCGAACAACGCGATCTTCGAGATCCGCCCACCCTCGTCACCGCCGGCGTGGATCCCCTCTTTCAGGACGGGACCGAAATCGGCCCACACCTTCTGGTAGCGCTCGCGATCCTTTGCAAGCAGGACGCTGAGCGACTCGATCACCTTCTTCACGAGGTGCTTCTGGATCTGGCGGACTTGCGCATTGGTCTGCAGGAATTCGCGCGAAACGTTGAGCGGCAGATCGGGCGCGTCGACGACGCCGCGCACGAAACGCAGCCACGGCGGCAAGAGGTCCTGACAGTCCTCGAGGATCAGCACGCGCCGCACGTACAACGAGAGACGCGAACGACCCGCGGATCCGTCGAACAGATCCATGGGCCGCGCTCCGGGCACGAAAAGCAGGGCCGTGAACTCGATCGTGCCCTCGGCTTTCAGGTGCACGACCTCGGCCGGCGGTGCCCAATCGTGTGCGAGTCGCGCGTAGAACGCGTCGTACTCATCGCGCGTGATCTCGTCCTTCGGGCGTGACCAGAGTGGACGCTGCGAGTTGAGGGTCTCCACGCTGCGCTCGGTCTTGCCGTCGTGCGTGCGCTCGACCTCCATGCGGATCGGATGCTCGACGAAGTCCGACCACCGACGCACGATGCTGCGGATCGCGTGCTCCTCGAGGAACTCGCCGGGATCCTCGTCGTCCTCGTTCTTCTTCGCGGCGAGATGCAGTCGCACGGTCGTGCCCGCGCTGCCGCGTGATCCTTCCTCGACCGTGTACGCGCCGCGCCCGTCCGAGCGCCAACGCCACGCTTCGTCCGCTCCGGCGCGACGTGAATCGACGACGACTTCGTCGGCGACGAGAAAGCTCGCGTAGAAGCCGACGCCGAACTGACCGATCAAGTTCGTGCTCGCATCGCCCGCTCCACGCAACTTCTCGAGGAACGCGCGCGTCCCCGATCGGGCGATGGTGCCGAGGTTCGAGACGAGCTCGTCGCGCGTCATCCCGATCCCGTCGTCGTGGATCGAGATCGTGCGCGCCGCAGCATCGACCTCGATGCGAATTTCACCTTCGCCGGCGTGCGCCAGCGTCGAATCCCGCAGCGCCTCGATGCGCCGCTTGTCGAGCGCGTCGCTCGCATTGCTGACGAGTTCGCGCAGGAAGACCTCGCGGTTCTTGTAGAGCGAATGAACGACGAGCGAGAGCAGCTCGGCCGCCTCGGCCTGGAAGGGACGCGTTTCGGGGGTCGTGGTGCTCATGGGGGCCGAGATTCTGGGGCTTTCTCAGGCGCCGGCAAGCCACAGTTCGCAACCCGGGGTAGCCTTCGACTCGAGGGTCGGAGCGCGCTCTTGCCCGTTCGGCACTTTTTTCCTGGACCTTGGAACGCGCGGACCCGCCCGATGCGTCCTAGGAGGAGAGGGTCCGACTCACGCCCGACTGCCCGCATGCACGAACTCGCCCGCCGCACGACCCTCTCCGCGATCGGCCTTGCCGCCGCGCTTTTCGTCGTATTGCCGACCAGCCCGCGAGCCTGGACCGCGCTCGGCGGCACGTTGGACCTGACCCAGCGCGACGTGCGCTTTTTCCCGAACTTCAGCGGCCCCGAGGCCAACGACAACCTCCAGGCGGACCCGAACTTTCCCGGGGCCACGGGCGCGGCACTCGCGATCTGGAAGGGCATCGCCGAGTGGGGCAGCCAGCTCCGCCACGACGGCGAGGGAGACCCCGCCCAAGTTGGCGGCCTGGGATCCGGCGGCGCGAACTTCGATTCGACGTGGCAGGGCTACGCGTCAGGCGTCGGCGGGACGAACGACAACATCGTGTCGGAGATCTCGGGGTCTTCGCTCGGAACGCTGGCCTTCTGCGAACTCCCGATCCAGGACGGTTGGCGCATCCGCTTCTACGCTGCTTCCGCGCTGTGGCAGGACGGGCCGGGCCTGTTCGCCAGTGGCGCGGATCGCAAGGACATCCAGGGCGTGATGGCCCACGAGTACGGGCACGCGTTGGGGCTCGACCACTCCGGCTCCAGCAACACGTGGACGATGTTTCCTTCCGCGAGCGGCACGAACATCGAGAAGCGTTCGATCGAGTCCGACGACATCGCTGGTGTGCGCGGGTTGTACGGTGTGAGGTCGGCCACGAAGCCGAGCATCGAGACCTACACGTTGAACGGTTCGTCGCTCTCACTGCGCGGCTCGAACTTCGATGCGTCGGCCAATTTCGTGTGGTTCACGGACGGATCGCCGAGCGCGGACGGCACGCCGCTCGTTTCCGGACCGCACGCCTCGAACGCCGCGCGGGACGAAATCGTGCTCCCGATCCCGCCGACGGCGTCGCTGGGTGACGTCCTCGTGCGCGTGCCCGGGTCGGACGGCGCAGCACTCTCGAACGCCTTCCCGTTCGACCCGACGCGGCCACCCTATCTGCCCGTCCTGATCTACGGGACGGCGAAGACGAACTCGCTCGGAGCACCGGCGTCCCTCTTCGCGCAGGGGCGCGCCATCGTGGGCATCGACGACCTCATCATCGGCACGGACCACGGCATCCCCGGCGCGAGCGGCATCCTGTTTTCCGGCGGCACCTCGACCGCGACGCCGTTCTACGGCGGAACCCTGCTGGTCAGGCGCCCTCTGCGTCGCGAAGGTTCTTTCACCTTCGACTTCTTGGGCGGCGCCGTGTTCCCGATGCCCGTTACGCCGCAACTCCTGGGCACAACGCGCCACTATCAGGTCTGGTTCCAGGACGCGGGCGATCCGCTGGGCGTCGGGATCACGGACGCGGTGCGCGTCACCTACTCTCCGTAGAGCGCGGACTGGAGCATCGCGTGCGTCCGCTGCCCACGGAGTAGATCGAGGCTTCCGGATCGAGCATTCACGCCCACTCAGCGCCACGCGTACTTTGCGGCGTGAGCACGGTGCGGCTTGAGCACGGTGCGGCTTGAGCACGTTGCGGCGTGAGCACGTTGCGCCACGGGCACCGCGCGCCGTCAGCACTGCGCGCCGTCAGCACTGCTCGCCCTCAGCACTGCGCGCCGTGACCACCCTTCACCCCGAGTAGGAGGTGGTTCCACACAGCGGTTGCCGCTGCGTGCAGAGCCGGCCTGCTCGATGGCTTCGGCGCCCGTCAGCGGGGACCGGGCACGACGTCCGACACCACCGTGTCGATCGAGAGCTTCAGTCCTCCGGCGAGTTCGAAGTCGCTCCCACCCGGCCCCGTTGGGCCGCTCAGCACGAGCTCGAGCCGCACGGTCTCCGCGCCCGAGACACTCAAGCGTTCCGCACACCGGCGTGCGACGTTCCAACGCAGCTCACCCTCACCACGAAAGGTCCAAGTCGAGTTGGCGCGCTCGACGACGACGCCGTCGTACCGCTCGAGCGGGGTCAACCCTTCCGCGTTGCGCGCCGTCTGATCGGCAGCAGAGCGGAGCTCGAACTCGATCTCGATCCGCGCAACACCGGCGTCGACGGCGACGAGTTCGGCCGCGATGCGACCCGACACCTCGGTGCCCAGTGCAGCATGGAGCGGCCCGGCCACCCCGAAGGATGTGGTGCGCGCCAACAAGGGGTCCGAGCCCTTGGCGAAGCGAATGGGCACCAATCCGCCGAAAGCGAAGAGTTCGCGCACGCGTTTCGGATCGACGTCCCAACGCCCCCCGATCGACACGCTCTCCCGGGGCAACAAGAACCCGAGACCGACCTCGGCTTCGAGTCGGGGCAAGAACTCTTCGCTCGTCTCGATGCCGTCGTAGAGGCGCCCATACTCCGCGCGCGACTCGATCCAGCGGAAAAGCACGCCCGCTCCCACGAGCGGGGAACCGCCGTCGAGAGTGATCGGCCGCACGGCGGTTCCGCCAGCCGAGCGACGCATGTCCACGTGGACACGGCCGTCGTCGAGCACGCGCCTGAACAACGTGGCGCGCGCGCCGCGGACCTCGCGGATTTCGTCGGTGAACTTCCATGTCGTTCGACCGCCGAGTTCGATCTCGTCCTGACTCCCCTGCTCTTCACCACCGCTCCGAGTGACGAGCTTCTGAGCAACGAGCGAACGGTCCAGCACGAAGGCGTGCACGACACGCGTACCGGCTTTCGATTCGAGACGCAGATCGACGGTTTCCGCACCGTCGCTAGCCAATATAGGGCCGGCGAGGAGGGCCATTCCGAGCACCGCACGTGTCCAAGTCTTCACGGTTTCTTCCTTCCGTCCGCGTACTCGCCCGAGAGTTCGAGGCTCAGGTCGCCATCGTCGGTCCACACGCGCCATGGACCCAACCGTCGGCCGCCGGCGAAGGGGCCCTCGGACTTCTTGTTCCCGTTCGGCCACCAGTAGGTCCAGAACCCGGTCTCCTGGTCCTTCGTGAAAGAACCACGGTAGTCGCGCTGACCGTTCGGATGGAACCCCACCCATTCGCCTTCCATCTTGCCCGCGACGTAGGCGCCGAGAGCTTGAACCTCGCCATTGGGATGCCAACGCGTCCACGCGCCCTCTTCCGTGTCGTGCGCGAATCGACCGGCCCACTCACGCGTTCCATCGTCACGGAAGCGCGTCCAGGTTCCGTTGCGTTGCCCGCGTTGAAACGTACCCGCGGACACTTTTCGGCCGCTCTCGGGCGAGTAGATCGTCCACTCCCCATCCTGCAGATCGAAGCGAAACGATCCGGCCCTTTCGATGA
>JAYTBY010000225.1:0-4254 GCA_043736755.1 Planctomycetota bacterium
GGCACTCCGCTCCGCACATGTCGGGCCCGCGACGAACCGATCTTGAGAACGCGCGAGGATTCGGGCCTGCGGAACGACGAGCGGGCCGCACCAGTCCGAAGACCGGTGCGGCCCGCTCGCACGCTCCCTCGGGGATCACTCCCCCGCGGGCGCTTCCGGCGGCGTTTCGCCCGCCGGCGTCATCAGCGCGTCCATCTGCTCCTTGAGGCCGATGCGTCGACGCCGGAGTTCCTGTTGGAGCAGCATTTCCTGATCCTCGCGCGTGTGCACGATGGTCGGCGTCACGAAGACGATCAAGCTGCGGCGCTCGCGCGTGTTCGCGTCGTGACTGAACAGGAAGCCCAACACCGGGATGTCGCCCAGGAACGGGATCTGGCTGTGCACCTTGACGTCCTGATCGCTCGTGAGGCCGCCGATCACAGCCGTCTGACCCGCATCGAGCATCATCGTCGTGACGATCGTCGACGAGCGCGTGCGCGGCAGAGCGATCGAACCTTCGAGGCCCGACGCACCGATCGTGAAGATGTCGAAGCCCTGCGGCGCGATGGCCGAGTCGGACGAGGTGCCCGAGAGGCTCGTCTCCTTCGGGATCACTTCCATCATGATCCGGTCGGTGCCGGGCACGACGTTCGGACGGATCAGGAGTTGGAAGCCGATCTCGACCGGCGAACCGCCGGCCTCGCCGATCGTGAGCTGCAACCCGCCGGCTTGACCCTGTTCGGACTTCGCTTCTGCGTAGCGGATCGTCTCACCGACGAAGATGGTCGCCTCTTGTCCGTCGAGCGCGATGATCTTCGGCGCCTGGATGACTTCCGTGGACGAATCGCGCTGCAGGAGTCGCAGCGTGCCCTGGAACCTCTGGAAGGAGAGCGATCCGAAGATCGTGTCCGGGATGAAGGTCGCGCCGCCGTTTCCGAGCGGGTTCACGAACGGACCGTCGCCGTTCGGACTCGCGATGATCAAGTCCTCCCAGCCGCCCGAGCCCTCGTTGAAGGGCAGTGTGATCGGAATTTGGCCACCTACGGCCGTGACCGACGCGCCATCCTGGCCGTAGTCGACGCCCAGGTTGAGCAGGTCACCGTTCAGCGTGGAAACGAACTTCACGTCGCAGAACACCTGCGCGGGTTCGACGTCGATCCGCGACAGGATCGCACGGATCTCCTCCTGCGCCTGCTGTGTGTCGCGAACGATGATGATGTTGCCGGTTTCGATGTAGTCCATCTCGCCCTTCGCAGTCAGCGCCTTCTTGAGCGCGGCGAACGTGGCGAACGTCTTCGAGGGATCACTCGCACCGCCGGTGCCGCCGCCACTGGCGGCCTTGGCTTGCGTCTGCTGGATGAACTCGGACTTGATGACCGGTCGGTAGAGGCTCTTCGGGCGCAGGTAGCGCAGCTGGTACGTGCGCGTCTCCAACTGATCCTCGAGCCGTTGCGGCGCGACAACGCGCAGCACGCCGTGGCCCTCCTCGACGACGACGAAACCGAGGCACTTGGCCGTGACGTTCAGAGCCTCGCGCCAGGGCACATCCTGGAACCGGACGTCGATCGAACCGATGACCTCGGGACCGACGACGACGTTGGCTCCGGCGGATACGGCGATCGCCTTGATCACCTCGCGGATGTCTTGCGACTTCTCGAGGGTCTGGATCGTCACCCGGGGCGGGAGCACGACCGCGAGGATCTCAGCCGGACGACGCTCGACGACACCACCGACCTTCTCGGCGACGAGGTCGAGAGCGTCGCGCCAGGGCACGTCGCTGAGCTCGATCGAGACGCGCTTGTCGGAGATGCGCTTCTTCTCGTCGGTCGGGTGATCGATGACGACGATGTTGGCGCCCGATCGGGCGCGCAACTCGGCGACGACGTCCTCCAGACTTCGATCGGCGATGTTGAGGTTGACCCGCGCGTCCAGGCTAGGAGCCTGAGCGAAGGCGGCCGTTGCCAAGAGCGGCAAGGCCATTGCCAGGGACAGGATCTTCATGAGCTTCTCCACTTGCCTTACTCCGTCGCGGACTCAGAGCCGCCGAGCGAAAACGACGCCTCGGAAGATGAACTCGATTTCCTCGCGCCGAATGGCGAGGACGACGAGATCGTTTTGCAGCAGGTCGCCTTCCGCGACGGTCCTGCCGTTGATCATCACCACAGCGGAGCCGCCTTCGATGAGGACGACGCCGCCGACCTCGAGCTGCACCTTCTCGAAGTCGAGAACGGTGCGCGCTTCGTAGGCCAGGTCGCGCAGGCGCTCGACGAGCGGACGCCGCAGGGGATCGTTTTCGATCGTCGAGAGACGATTGTCGAACGTCCCGAAGGCCTCGAGCATGAGCTTGTACTCGCCCAGGTCGCGGTGCTCGACCATAGAGTTCTCGAGCTCCTTGAGCTGAGATTCGGTCGGGCCACGCCCCTGCTCGGACGCCGCCACCTGATTGCGCATCCCGTTGAGCGGTTCGACGACTTCGGCGGTCAAGCGCGTCTGCGACGGAACGTAGACGATCGACTTCTCGGAGAGGACTCGGCGCACGTCTTCTTCGAGGTTGGCGAGCATCTCTTCCATCTCCGAGCGCGTCATCATCTCGACGATCACGTTCTCGGCGGTCTGGACCGCGTTCCACTTCACGGTGGCCGCTTGCATGCGTTCAGCGAGCGACTGGACGAGGTCCATCTGCTCTTGCACGGACAACATGCTCGGCGAGTCCGGTTGGACAGGCACGCGCGGGTCGATCCAGGGATCGCGACGGCCGCGAGCGCCGCGGTACGCGAACGTCGAGACTTGGAGCGAGGTCTTGCGGCGATCGATTTCACCCAGCAGGAGGTCGCGCTTGCGGTCGTACCCATCGATCCGAATCGACTTCTGATCCTTCTTCGGCTCGTAGACGTACGTTTCGACGTCGATCGAGACCTTGTGCGAGGGCACGCCTTCCTTCTCGAGCTCGCTGCGCTGAGCCGCCGAGATGCGGAAGGTCGGCACGCGCATGAACCGTGAGTGGCTCTCGAGCAGATCGAGGAAGTCGAGGAACTGGAAAGCGTCGCCTTCGAGCGAGAGCGTGTACCCGACCTTGTCGAAGTCGCTCTTGTCCTTCTTGTTGGCGGCATCGGACTTCTTCTTGAGGCCGGCGATGCGCACCCCGGACTCGTCCGAGAACTTCTGGAGAGTGCGGACGAGGTTGTTGACGTCGTCATTGTCGGGGAGGATCCCCTTCATGACCTCGGTCAACTCGCGCAGGACGATGACCTCGCGTTCGAGGGCACCCGTGCTCTCGATGAGCTTGCGCGATGTGTCGATGCTGCCGCGCAGCGTCGTGACTTGACCGCGTGACTCGTCGATCTGGCCGTGCTGCCAGTACAAGAGTGTCCCAAGGCCCGTGGCACCGATAACGCCCCCACCGACTACTGCGATCCAGACTTTGCGAAAGCTCTTCACTGCTTCGCTCCTTCACCCGCGGCGGGCTTGGCCGGTTTCTTTTGCACGGGCTTCTTCGCGTCCTTGGCGGACTGGCCAAGGCGCTCCTCCGTCGACTTCAACGTCAGCGAGAGTGGGAACGACCATGCGACCGAAGGCATGAGCGTCTCGTCGACGTTCGTTTGCGACCCTTCGGGGGACGCCGGCTGTTGGAAGTCCGCGATGAACGTCGAGGTTTCGAGGTCCTCCAGGAAGTTCGCGACCTGCGCGAACTTGTCCGAGCCCGAGTGACCCGCGGCGCGCACGGTGCCGGGCACTTTCGCCTTCGGGTCCGTGCTCTGCGCGACCTGAAGATCGTCGAGCCACACGAGGTGACGCTGGCCGTTCTGGCCGCGGTTCACGACGTCGATCAGCTCGTCGAGCTTCTTGGTCCAGGAGATCCGGCTCGCCGTGATGCCGGTGAGCGTCTCCTCGCGGGACTTGTACTGCTTCGACTCCGACTCGAGCGATTGGTGGTAGGTGACTTGCGGCGCGAGCCCGTCCATCTCCGTCTGGAGAGACGCGGCCTCGCTCTCGATCTCCGCTTGGACGCCAATCCTCTGCCAGGCCCACCACGTGGCCATGCCGGCGTTGATCGTGACGACCGCAAGCAGCGCGAGCACGAGCCTGACGGGCGTGCGCGCCTTCTTGCGGAACTCTTCAGGAAGCAGGTTGATGCGGATCATGAGCTGCGCACTCGCGAAGCGAGCCCCACGGCGACCACGAGGGTCGGGGCCCAGGTTTCGAGTTCCTCCACGTCGACGCGACTCGCGTCGACGCGTAGGCCTTCGAGGGGATTCCACGTTCGAGCCTTGCGGC
>JAYTBY010000226.1:0-1921 GCA_043736755.1 Planctomycetota bacterium
ACGGCGGCTCATCGACATCGGCTAATTCCCTTTCGCACCATCCTATTTCGAACAGGGCACGAGGTAACCGCTCAGGCACTTTTTCAACGGGCTGCTAGCCGCGGTGCGATTCATCGACGCTGTCGAAGCGACAATGCGTCTGCTGTTGGAGCACCCGGAGCTGGGACCTCTCCGCGCATTCGATCGAAGAGATCTCTCCGGGCTGCGTTCGCTGCCAGTCCATGGCTTCGAGAAGCACTTGGTCTTCTACCGGCCAACGAAAGAAGGAATCGAAGTCGTGCGCGTGCTGCACGGCGCGCGTGATCTGGGGACCATCCTCGACGACAGTGCCGAGGAGTGACCCTCCCGGGCAGCGTGAATCCACGACCCCCAACCCGAATCCGCTCCAGAACCGCCGAAATCGCCCTAACTCGAGCAATTGCGTGTCGCGGGCAGAGCGCTCACCAAGTGTTGTCAGGCAGCGGCTGAACCCCTGCCGTCCAAGGACTTGCGCCCGTTTCGACCCGGAGATGTCCGCTCGCTCGGAGTCGGCCGACCATGACCCGACGCCAGCCCACGCCGACCTGCCCCTCAGCAACCTGCCGTTCGACTCCGCCCGCACACCGCCCGGCGGTGATCCGCCACTCGCTCCTGCGCACCCGCCGCGGCACGAAGCACCGCTGGCGCTGCAAGCTCTGCGGCCTGACCTTCACCGCAAACCACGGAACGCCGTACCATCGTCTGCGGAGTACCCCCGCGCGCTTCGACCGGGCGGTCCACTTGGTCATGGAAGGCACGACACAAGCCAGCATCGCGCGCAGCGAGGGCCTCTCGCCTTCGACCGTGCGTCGTTGGTTCGAGCGCGCGACGCGGGCCGCGCACGAATTCACCCAACGAGCCGTCAGGAACCTCGAGCCCGTCGAGATCCAAGTCGACGAACTGCGCAGCTACGCCGGTCATAGGGACAATCGCCAGTTCGTATTCGCTGCAATCGATGTCTCACCGCGATTTTGGCTCGCCGGCGCGGTTGGAAAGCGCACTCGCCGAAGCTGCCGATTGGTGCTACGGCAAGCGCGAAACCGCTGTAGTTCCACGGGAAAACGCGTGCTGATCGTGACCGACCCGTTCCAGTTCTACCGGCCCGAGGTGCAACTCACGTGGGGCCGAACGTGCGTGCACGTCGAGTCCGGGAAGATCATCCGCCGCAACCGCATCGTGCGCGTGAACAACGACCTGGTGTGGGGGACGCAGGAGCAATTGGACGAAGTGCGTTCGCGCTGCGAGGACTCCAAGACGATCAATACGGCGTTCATCGAGCGCCTGAATCTGACGATGCGCAAATCGCTCTCGTGTCTGCAGCGCAAAACGAACAGCGCGGCGAAGACGCGCGAGACGCTGGAGGCGCGCATCGACCTGCTGCAGGTCTACTACAACTTCGTGCGTCCGCATCGCTCGCTGAAGGTCGGACGCGAGCTGAGGTCGCCGGCTCAGCAGGTGGGCCTGGTCACGCGGGTGCTGAGCTGGCGTGACGTGTTCCTGTCGTTCCGTCCGATGGCGCGCTTGGCGTGGCTGTCGGACGACCTCACCCGGAAAGAGTGGTCAAGGAGCGCGCCATGCTTGGCCAGCAACACTTAACGGCACTACCGCCGCGAGCTTCACGAGGAAGGCGTTGTGGCTCTCCCCATCCTCGCGACGCACGATGCTCTTCATCGCCGCGTTCGCTTCCAACGTCGTCGCGTCGATGCCGATCGTCTTGCCGCTGACCAAGCCGCGCTCGGCCAGGAGCTTCAAGACGAAACCGAAGATCTCAGTGTGCGTCTCGAGGTCGATCAACCGACGCGTGCGAGACAGCGTCGAGTGATCCGCTGGAATCTCGGCCAACGTCAGGCCGAGGAAACTGCGCAGTGCGAGAGTGATCTTCCTGGCATTGGGCTCGTGCCCC
>JAYTBY010000227.1:0-1919 GCA_043736755.1 Planctomycetota bacterium
CCGATGAACAGCACGATTCAAGCGGACCGCGGACCGCGCGGTGTCCTCGTCGTCGACCTCGGCACGCAGTACGCGCAGCTCATCGCGCGTCGCGTGCGCGAGTCGAACGCTTGGTGCGAGATCGCGCCGCCGCACCGAGCGCTCGAGTTCGCGCGGCGGATGGATCTCGCCGGTGTGATCCTCTCGGGGGGGCCTGCGTCCGTGTACGCGCCCGATGCGCCCAAGGTGCCGCGTGAGTTGCTCGAGCTGGGCGTCCCCGTGCTCGGCATCTGCTATGGCATGCAGTGGATGTCGCAAGTACTCGGCGGCGAAGTCCGCGCAGCGAATGAGCGCGAGTTCGGTCGCACGTCACTGGTGATCGAGCGCCCGGAAGCGATCCTCGACGGAATCGGTGGTCGCACGGTCGTGTGGATGAGCCACGGCGACCAAGTCGCGCGAATTCCCGCGGGTTTCGAGGTCTACGCGTCGAGCGACACGTGCCCCTTCGCCGTCGTCGGGGATCCGCAGCGCGGGTTCTTCGGCGTGCAATTCCACCCCGAGGTCAGCCACACGCCGCGCGGCGCAGAGGTGCTCGCCAATTTCCTGCTGCGCGTCTGCAAGCTGCCCGGCGACTGGAAGCCCGACAACATCGTCGAGCGCGAGATCGCCAAAGTGCGCGCGCTCGTCGGCGAGAGCGGTGAAGTGGTCCTCGGACTTTCAGGCGGCGTGGACAGCTCGGTCGCAGCCGTGCTGTTGCAGAAGGCGATCGGCGACCGACTGCACTGCATCTTCGTCGACAACGGTTTGTTGCGTCACGGCGAGCGCGATCAGGTCGAGCGCACGTTCCGCGAGCGCTTCCACATGGATCTCACGGTCGTCGATGGGACCGATCGCTTCCTGGGGAGCCTGGCTGGTGTCACCGACCCCGAGAAGAAGCGCAAGTTGATCGGCCGCGACTTCGTCGAGGTGTTTCGCGTCGAAGCGCAGCGTTTCCGTTCCGCTGGATTCCTGGCGCAAGGCACGCTCTATCCCGACGTGATCGAATCCGTGAACGTGCACGGCGGCAACACGGCGGTCATCAAGAGCCACCACAACGTCGGCGGGTTGCCCGACGATCTCGACATGACGCTCGTCGAGCCGTTGCGCGAGTTGTTCAAGGACGAAGTACGCGCCATCGGTCGCTACCTCGGCCTCGACAGCGCCATCGTCGATCGCCAGCCATTCCCCGGGCCCGGTCTCGCCGTGCGCATCGTCGGCGAGGTCACGCGAGAGCGTTGCGCCTTGCTCCGCGCTGCCGATCGCATCGTCACGAGCGAGGTCGAGGCCGCGGGCGTCCACGCGAGCTTGTGGCAGTACTTCGCCGTGCTCTTGCCCGTGAAGTCCGTCGGCGTCATGGGGGACGCGCGCACCTACGAGAGCTGCATCGCGCTGCGCATCGTCGAGAGCCAGGACGGGATGACGGCCGATTGGCACTACCTCGAGCGCGAACTCTTGGCGCGCATCTCGAACCGGATCATCAACGAGGTCCGTGGCGTGAACCGCGTCGTCCTCGACGTGACGAGCAAGCCGCCCGGCACGATCGAGTGGGAGTGAGTCGCGAGTGAGAGTGGGCGGGGGTGCGGGACCGCACGGGAAGGCGCGGTTTCCTGCTCGGCTTGGGGGCCATGGTTAGGCCGAGATCCGCCCACCCGGTCAAGTTCGTGTGAGGCTCCGGGGGACAGCCGAGCGCGTGATATCCTCCCGCACGCGTCAGCGACGCACACACTCATGAAGCACACCAACGCGTACTTCCTGGCCGTACTCGGCATTCCGCTCACCCTCGGCCTCGCTTCGCTCGCGGATGATGTCTCGTTCCATCCGGCGAAGGACCTCGCTTCGCAGAAGGAACTGCGCATCGAGGCCGAGCTCGCTGTCAAGGAGGCCTCGATGACCTTCAACGG
>JAYTBY010000228.1:0-4246 GCA_043736755.1 Planctomycetota bacterium
CACCAGCGTCTGGCTCGACGTGCCGTCCGTGTTCAACCGGTAGAGACGGTGCGGAAGCAGCGGACCGAAACCGTTCGAGACCTGCACCAGGTCCATCGAACCCGCTTCGCTGCCACCGCTGCTGCCACCACCGCAGCCCGCCAAGAGGAGCCCGGCACCGAACAGGAGACCCAGCGCCGGAATCCGGCCAGGCGTTTCGGGTTGCGTCATCGGATCGGATCCCTGAGGAATCGACGTAGGAGTAAGTGGCTCGAGAACGGGGTCGACCGCGGAACGCGTCCGCGGAGCGACTCGGGGGGAATGAACGCCAGCGAGGGTCGAGAGAGTAAGGATCGCGCCGGCTTGCGGCTACCCCCGCGGACCTCGAGTTGGGTCGACGGAGCGAAGGACTGGCGAGATGTCCTCAACATCCGTGCCCGGACAGGAGGCCGGGACAGCGATCGCGAAAAGCCCTATCCCGGCGCGGCAGGCTGGTTTCGCGCTTGGCCCAGCACGCATCGAGACCCGGGCTAGCGCCTGGGCCGCGCAGCGTGCGTGCGGCGTCGCACACGACAAACGAGGATGGACCCCGCGCCGCGAGACCGTAGGCTCCCCTCCATGGCGGCTTCCGAGCACGTTTTCGATGCGCACGCGCTCGACGAGGAAGGACCTTCCGGCGCGCCCGAGGTCGAGGTCGAGTCAAGCCTCCGACCGCAGAGCCTGGGCGAGTTCGTCGGGCAGGAGCGCGTGCTCGCCAACCTGCGCATCGCCGTGGCGGCCGCGCGCGGGCGTTCCGAACCCCTCGACCACGTGCTCTTCTCAGGGCCGCCCGGGCTCGGGAAGACGAGCCTCGCTCGGATCCTCGCGCGCGAACTCGGCTCGCACCTCCATGCGACGAGCGGACCGGCGCTCGAACGTCCGCGTGACCTGGTGGGAATCCTGACGCAACTCGGGCGCGGCGACGTCTTGTTCGTTGACGAAGTGCACCGCGTACCAGCCGCGGTCGAGGAGTACCTCTACTCGGCGATGGAGGATTTCTCCGTCGATTTCACGCTCGACCAAGGTCCGCATGCGCGTGTGCTGCCGCTGCCGTTGCAACCGTTCACGCTCGTGGGCGCGACGACACGCGAAGGACTCTTGTCGGCGCCGTTTCGTTCGCGCTTCGGGATCGCCGAGCGACTCAGTCCTTATCCGGTCGACGAACTCGAACGGATCCTGCTGCGCTCGGCGGACATCCTCAAGGTCGGGCTCGCTCCCGATGCCGCGAAGACGATCGCGGAGCGCGCACGCGGCACGCCGCGCATCGCGAACCGATTCTTGCGCCGCGTGCGCGACTTGGCGCAGGTTCGCGGAGAGACGCGCGTCGAGCACGCGCTCGCACGCGAAGCACTCGCAGCGCTCGGCGTGGACGACAACGGACTCGAGGCGCTCGATCGGCAGATCCTCGCGGTGCTGGTCGCGAGCGGCGGTCAACCCGTCGGTATCAAGACGATCGCGGCCGCGGTGGGCGAGACCGAGGACACGATCGAGGACGTGTACGAACCGCACCTCCTGCGCCAGGGTTTCATCCACAAGACGGGTCGCGGTCGCGTCGTCACGTCCGCGGGTTGCGGCGCGATCGGCGTGGATCCAGCGACGATTCGCGCGGAACCGGGGCTCTTCTCCTGACGGAGCGGCCGTGAAGAAATCGATCCTAAGGCCGCACGGAGACCCGTTGCGTCGCTTCGCGACGCGAGCGTACGTGAGTGCTTCACGGGCTCTCTGCGCGTGACATCCACGGCTCTCGCATCGTCCTCGCGCGCTGGATTCGGATTCCGACTCCTTGCTCGGTCGGGTGCTGCGCGGCTCGGCGTGTTCACGACGCCGCACGGCGACGTCGAGACGCCGGCGTTCATGCCGGTCGGCACGAAAGCGACGGTGAAAGGCGTGCTGCCGCGCGACCTGCACGAGCTCGGCGCGACGATGATCTTGGCGAACACCTACCACCTCCATCTCCGTCCCGGCGAGGATGTCGTCGAGAAGCTCGGCGGCCTCCACGCCATGATGGCCTGGAAGGGCCCGATCCTGACGGATTCGGGCGGCTACCAAGTCTTCAGCCTGGGCCACATGGCGAAGATCGACGCGGACGGCGTCTCGTTGAAGAGCGTCGTCGACGGCTCGGCCGTGCGCCTCACGCCCGAGCGCGTGATCGACATCGAACGCAAGCTCGGCGCCGACGTCGCGATGGCGTTCGACCACTGCCCGGCGGATCCGGCGGATCGCGCGCAAGTCGCGGCGGCGGTCGAGCGGACTCACGATTGGCTCGTGCGCTGCGTGCGCCGTCACCGCGAGCACGGCGCCGAGGATTCGGGGCAAGCGCTCTTCCCCATCGTGCAAGGCGGCGTGTTCGAGGATCTGCGCCGGCGCTCCGTCCTGAGCGCGCTCGAACACGACTGCGTCGGCCACGCGATCGGCGGCGTCAGCGTCGGCGAGTCGCGCGAACAAGCGCGCATCGCGGTCGAGATGAGCGCGCCGCTCTTGCCCGAAGATCGTCCGCGCTACTTGATGGGCGTCGGCACGCCGAGTGACTTCTTCGATGCGATCGAACGCGGCATCGACTTGTTCGACTGCGTGACGCCGACGCGACACGCGCGCAACCACCGCGCGTTCACGAGCCAAGGCGAGGTGAACTTGCGCAACGCGAAGTACCGCGAGGACACGGCGCAGCTCGATCCGACGTGCGCGTGTCCGTGCTGTCGCGACTATTCACGCGGCACGTTGCGACACCTGTGCTCGAGCGACGAGATGCTCGGCGGGATGCTGCTGTCGCTGCACAATCTGTCGTACTTCTTCACGCTGATGCGGCGGATCCGCACGGCGATCGGGAACGACACGCTGTCGGTCCTGCGCGCCGAAGTGCTCGGGTCGATGGCGCCGGGTTCCGCGAGCTGAAGACCTGGACCTCCCCCGGCGCCGAGCGCGCGATCCGGGCCTGGTCAGGTCCGCCCGTCAGCACCCACGCCGCGGAGCGGCGCGTCCGGCGGCGCGGGTTGCCGCGCTCGTCTGCGCCGCATCGCACCAGACGACTACTTCTGCTTGTAGTCTGGACACCGCACCGCGTTCGGGCGCTCCGGTCGCACGCAGGCCGTCCCGTAGTCCCACTTGCACGAGTCGCACAGGTAACGCTGGCTCTTCAACGCGAACATCCGTCGCAACGCCTCGACGAGGCGGCGCGTGAAGGGAACGTTGCGGGTCGGGTCCTTGGCCATGCAGGTCTCGAAGGATAGCGGCCAAATGTCGAGCGCGGATCGCGGCGCGCGTGCGTCGCGATCCGCGCTCGACTTCGGAACTCAGCGTCCCGTCGGCGCCGACAGGATCTCGATCCGCGTCGCGTCGATGCGCATCGGGCGATCCGCGGAACCGGCCGAACGCGTCATCGCGCCTTGCACGCCCACTTCAGCGCCGGCGAACAGCGCCAGGTCGTAGCGACCACTACCGCAAGTGACTTCGGACGCCGTGCGACCGGCCCACTGCACGTAGAAGCGACCGGGCACTTCCTCGTCCTGACGCAGCCAACCGCGCGCTTGGAAGCGACCCCACAACGGATCCTGCGCGAGCGAGGCTTCTTCGAGCTGCGCTTGGGCGTCCGTGAGCATCTTCTGACGCTGCGTCTCCTGGAGGGCGGCGTCGGACTTCAAGCGCGCGATCTCCTCGTGGTAGCTGATCTGCTCGAGGCGCAATTGCGCCGTGCTCGTGTGCGCACCGGTCGGGTTCGCGGCGATGTAACGCTCGAACTGACCGCGCACGGATTTCCAGTCGGCGCTACCGGAGGACTTCGCGGTCTCGTACGCGAGGTCCGCGGCCTCCCACGCGCCTTGGGCCGGCGCCGCGTCCGGCCTAGCCTGCGCAGCGCCTGAACTGCCCTGCGCAGCGCCGGAGCTGCCGGACGCAGTGTTCGTCGAGCTCACGGGTGCAGTCGAACTGCCGGCCGCGACGCCCGAGCCGGTCTTCAGATCGAACAGCGTCACCGCTGCTGTCGACTTCTTGACGGCCTCCATCCAGGCACCGCGCGTGTCGAGTCCGCTCTCGATCGGCGCGGTCTCCGTCGCACGAATCCAGCCGCGCACGCCGGGCGGCGAGACGATTTGCACCCAGTCCTCGACGAGCGGCTTCGACGCATCGCTGCGCGCGAGCACGCGCACGCGATCGCCTTCGTGCAGTTGTTGTTCGAGCGGGAAGCTGTCGACGGACGACGACGGCTTCGGACGCATGCGCACGCCGTCACCGG
>JAYTBY010000229.1:0-1914 GCA_043736755.1 Planctomycetota bacterium
GAGTCCTTCCTCGAGAGCGTCGCGCAAGGCGCGGTCATTCGTCACGACACGACGTGCATCGTCGAACACGCCGTCGATCGGCCCGCCGCGGCCGCGGGCGAGGAATCGCAGTCCATGCCCGACGCCACGCGTGAAGTCCGCGTGCCACGACGGTGGCCAGGGCGTGAGCAGTTCGGCCAGCGCGAGCGTTCCGCCGCGTGCGACCGTCTTCTCTGCACGCGCTACGCCGAGGTTGAAGCCGAGTGCGGTCACGACACTCGCGCGCACGTCGGGCGGGAACGACTGCACGCGCGCAACGATCTCGTCCTCGGGCACGGCGTTGCGCGCGCTCGACAGTGCGCGCGCGAGTTGCGCCAGGTTGTAGCCGTCGAGCTTCGAGCCGACACCTGTGGACGCGAACGTCCAGTCCGGGATTGCGAGACTCGACGCGCAGGGGATCGCGGCCACGGTGAACAGCGCGAGTGCGCCGATGCGCGCCCGGCCACCGCGCGCGATCCAGCGATCGGTCCACACAGAGACGAGGATGAGCGTGAAGAGCAGCGTGGGCAGGAAATACCGGTATCCAGCGACTTCGACCCGGCCGTAGTCTCCGCCCAGACGGAAGTTCGACACGCCGTACGCGAGAGCTGCGAGGGGGACGTAGAGGACGAACGGGAGCAGTTTCGCCGCTTCGAAGCGGCGCAGTTCCTCGGCTGTGCTCGGCGGCGGTGCGAAGAGCCTATGCGCGAACGTGCCCAGGCTCCTCCATGCGCCGGGGAGCGAGGCCACGTACACGATGCCCAGGGCGACGAGGAACAGCCCAGCGAGGATCTCGCGCGAGATCCCGGCGAACGGCTCGAAGACTCCCGATCGCGCCAGCGAGACCCCCATGAAGTCGGTCATCCGCGCGAAGACGTCACTGCCGCGACCGCTCGACTCCGCAGCGAACTTGGCGTCGAGGAACCCGAGTCCGCGCCCGCTCGTCGCGAAGTTCACGGCGAAGAGGGGCGCGAGGCCGAGTGCGAACCCGAGGACCAACGTCGGGAGATCCGCGAGCGTCTTCCGCGCGCCGCGCACACCCACGTGCATTCCGAACAGGATCCCGACGGGGATCAATGCGCCGAGGAACACGAACACCGCGAAACCCGCGGAAAACGCGTAGGCCAGTAGCCCACCTTTCGTCTTCCACGCGCTCGCGAACCAGCGGTAGGCGAGGAGGATCGTGACGCTCGTGAAGAGCAGGTTCTCGAAGTGGTTCCCCGAGTTGATGAGCGAGTACTTGGTCAGCGTCGGCGGTCCGACCGCGATGAACAGTGCGACGACGTTCGCGGCGCGGCGTGAAGCGTGACGGTCGAGCAACTGCCATACGACGATGAGCACGCCGAGACCGAGCAGAGCCGGCAGCAACTTCAACGCGAGGTAGGTCGATCCGAACACCGCGAAGACGGGGATCGTCGCGAACCCCATCAGGATCTGACCGGCCGCGTTGTCGTAGAAGTAGCGCAGCGGGAACTCGAGCCCGCGCAAACGCAGCTCGGCCATCGTGCCCATCGGGAAGAGCTCGTACATCGGCAACGCGACGCTCTCGAAGTTCGTGGCGAGCACGAGCACGCGCAGTACGACGTACGTCGCGATCGCAGCGAAGAGTCCGATCGGCGTGCGGCGCACAGTTCGCCCTAGATCCGGCCGACGAGGCTCAGCCAGCGCAGCTTCAACACCGTGACGTAGCCCGTGAGCAACTTCCCGAACGTCAACGTCGATTCGCCGTACTTCCGGTTCTGGAACTCGATCGGCACCTCCGCGATGCCGACACCGGCGCGTGAAGTCTTGAAGAGCAATTCCTGCACGATCGCGGGACCGGCCGAGAACGTCTCGCCTACGCGGATCGCTTCGAGCGTCTCGCGCTTCCAGGCGCGGAAGCCCGAGTTGCAATCG
>JAYTBY010000230.1:0-1912 GCA_043736755.1 Planctomycetota bacterium
GCCAACTTCTCCTCCGTCACCGTGTCCATCGCCGCGGAGGCGAGCGGGATGTTCAGCGGCACGTTGCGCGAGAAGCGCGTCGTGAGCTGGACGTCGCGCGGCAGGATGTCGGACTCCTGCGGAACGAGCAGGACGTCGTCGAACGTGAGGCCTTCGGGAAACGAAGGCAGGTGAGCGTCGGCAGACTTCATGGCGCGGTTCCGGATCCCGGATGGGTCGCGCACCGCGAGGCCTACTCGAGCGGCGCGGCCCGGTCCGATGGAAACGGGGAGCGTAACGAGGTGGCCGACCCGCTCCAAGACCCCCCGAGTGGACGCACAGAATTCGCGACGCCGCCCCGCACGGCGCTGGCCCGTGAATTCGCCGCGGAATCCGGGTCGCCGACTGAAAGCAAGAGGGCCCGGACACCCCACCGAAGTGGAATGCCGGGCCCAAGAAGGAGGAGATGGCCTCTTTGTCGGGAATTGACCGGCCGGGCCTGAGGCGGAAATCAGGGCGGTCGGAGAACGTGCGCGCGACTCGACGGGCGACGGATGCCGATACGTCCTGACCCATGGATCCCGCCGGCCGAACCACAGAAGCCCGCTCGGGCGCCTCCGCTATCCTCTCGCAGCCCGATCGCGCGACTGCGCGGGGAACGTCCACGATGCCGAGACCGAGGAGCACGCGCCGCCCCGGCGAGAAGACGCGCGTCGCGGTCGTCGGCGCGGGGTACATCGCCGAGTACCACCTCGATTGCTTGAGGCGCGCCACCGACTGCACCACGGTGGCGCTCGTCGACCCCGATCGGACGCGCGCCGATTCCCTCGGCAGCCGCTTCGGCGTCGAGCGGGTGCTCAGCTCGATCGAGGAACTGGCGACGCTCGACATCGACGTCGCGCATCTCCTGACGCCCCCCGACACACACGTGGCGCTCGTCGGCAAACTGCTCGACCTCGGGATCTCGGTCTTCGCCGAGAAGCCTCTGGCGTTGTCCGCCGAGGACGCGCGCATGCTCGCCGCGAAGGCCGCCGCGCTCGGCCTCGTCGTCGGCGTGAACCACAACAACGTCCACCATCCAGCGTTCACGCGGCTCATGGCGCGCGTCCAGGCGGGCGAGATCGGACACGTCGAGCACGTGCAAGTGACGCTTTCCGTGCCGCTGGCGCAGCTCGATGCGGGCGACTACGCGCACTGGATGTTTCGCGAACCGCGCAACATCGTGTTCGAAGCGGCGGTCCACCCGCTGGGCCAAGTGCACGCGCTGGTCGGCGCGCCAAAGCATGTCGAGACCACGCTCGTTTCGCAGCGCGAACTGCATCCCGGACAAGTGTTCGTCGATCGTTGGTCGGCGAGCGGCACGGGTGAGCGCGGATCCATGCAGATCTACTGCGCCTTCGGACAAGGGTTCACGCGCAACACGATCCAAGTGCTGGGCACCGACGGTTCACTCGAGGCCGATCTCTTCCACAACACGCTGTCGGGCGAGCGCAAGACCGTGTGGCTCGACTTCTGGAACAGCTACTTGGCCTCGTCGCGCCGCGGGGCCGAGATGCGCCGCGATGCCCGCGCGACGTGCGCGAAGTGGTTCAAGACCACCCTCGGATTGGCTCCGCGGCTCGACGCGTTCTACGTCGGCATGCGCGAGTCGATCGAGCAGTTCCACACGGCGTTTCGAGCCGGATCCGAGCCGCCGACGTCCGCTGCGCGCGCAGTTGAAGTGCTCGCGTGGTGCGATGCACTCAGCGTCGCGGCACCCGCCGCGACGCCGCGCGTGTCCGAACCGCCGACGCCCGGCCCCGCGCGTCCGGGCGAAGTCGTCGTCCTCGGCGCGACCGGTTTCATCGGGACGCGTACGGTCGCGAAGCTGCTCGAGATGGGCTCGCCCGTCACGGTCGTCGCGCGGCGCGCGCACTCGCTGCCGCCGATCGTC
>JAYTBY010000231.1:0-1909 GCA_043736755.1 Planctomycetota bacterium
CGAACGGAGAGATTTTTTGACGACCATGGTGCACGCATCGCAATCGCTGACGGTTCCCTTCCTCGCCTTCGCCGCGCTGCTCGCGACGGGGGCATCCGCCTGCCGCTCGAGCACCCCGCTATCGGAACAACCGGTGGTGATTCCCTACACCGGCGTCGCCGAAGCCGGTTGCGCGCGCTGTCGCTTCCAAGCCGATGAACCCGGCTGCGATCTCGCGATCCGCGTCGAAGGCCGGACGTGGCTCGTCACGGGCACGGAGATCGACGACCACGGCGACGCGCACGCTGCCGACGGCTTCTGCAACGCTACGCGGCAAGCGCGGGTCGCGGGACGCTTCGAGGGCGGCCGCTTCGTCGCCGACGAGTTCGAACTGCTGCCCGCGACACCGTGAATCCCTGCTTGGCCCGAGCGAGATGTTTCGCGCCGGCGAACAAGGGCCACCGAATAGACTCACCACGTCATGCGCATCGCACTTCTCCTCGTCGTACCGTGGCTCATCGACCCACTCCTCGCGACGACCGACGGTCCCGAGGACGAAGCTCGAGCCGCGCTCGAAAAGGCCGAGGACGCGTCGCGCGGGGGCAAGTTCTCCGAAGCCAAGGCCGCGTACGAACGGCTCGCCAAGAAACTCCCCGAGACCGACGCGGGCAAGGTCGCGGCACGACGCGCGAAGCCGTCGGCCTACCTCGGTTGGGACTGGGTCGTCGAACACGGACCGTCCTCGAATCGCGTCGACGTCGTGCTCATGGGCGACGGGTACGAGCTCGATCACATGAAGGCCTTCACGAAGCTCGCGGCCGACATTCCGCCGCTCTTCGAACGCCAGGCGACGTTTCGTGAGTACTGGAACTACCTGAACTTCCTGCGCTGCGACCTGCTCAGCGGCGACAGCGGCGTCGACGGTTTCGGTCGCGAGTACGACACGGCGCTGAACGCCAGCACGGGCGAGACCTTCGCCGGCCACGTCGTCATCGATCGCGCGCGCGTGCACGCGATGTTCGCCGAGATGCCCGAGCACGATTCGCTCGCGATCTGCTTCGTGAAGAACGGCGTGCTCGGGACGGGCGGCGGTGGGATTGCGACGATCGGCGGACGCGAGGCGACGACGACGGTTCACGAATGGGGCCACGCGTTCGGAGCGCTCGGTGACGAGTACGACACGGCGCAATCGGCGCACCAAGGCGCACCGGGCCGCGCCGCGAACGTGTCGGAGACCGAGGATCCTGAGAAGGTCCCGTGGGCGCATTGGTTGAAGGCGAAACACCCGGGAGTCGGCATCTATGAAGGCGCCGCCGCTCGACCGAAGGGCGCATGGCGACCGACGTCGACGGGTTGCACGATGGCGAACAGCGAGCGGTTCTGCGTCGTGTGCCAGGAAGCGCTCGTGCTGCGCATCTACGCGTACGTCGATCCGATCGACACGTGCAAGCCGCCGCCAGCCCCGAGTCGATCGAAGGACTTGCTCGTGCTCGGTGCCGACGGGCTCGCGTTCGACGTGAACGTGATGCGACCGGCAAGCCACGCGCTCGAAGTCACGTGGTGGGTGCTGCCCGAGGCACGATTCCCCTCCACGGGCACTGGCTCCACGCCGGGAGCACGCTCGAACTCGTCGAAGGACCGCAGACGTCGCGGAGCGCTCGTGCCGATCACGGACGAGCCCTACCGCCCAGCACACGGCGAATCCGACGGGAAACACCGTCTGAAACTCAAGGCGTCGGACTTCGAACCGGGCAAGTACCTCGTCGTGTGCCGCGCGCAGGACACGACGAAGTTACGCGGCGAGAAGTGGCCGTGGGTACTCGCGGATCCCGATGGAGTGCTCGAGTCCGAGCGCGCGTGGTGGATCGTCGTGAAGTGACCGCGCGTCAGGCCGCCGTCCCATGCGCAATCCGCACGGTCGATGGCAAGC
>JAYTBY010000232.1:0-4228 GCA_043736755.1 Planctomycetota bacterium
GACACGTCCACCTCGATCGCGAGCCCCACGACGAAGATCCCCTTGCTGTCCTCGAGGCTCACGCTGGGCCGGCGATCGATCTGGCCGACGCACCAGGGCTGGCTCTCGGTGGCCTTGATGAAGTCCTCGTAGTTCTGCGTCGCCTGCACGGTGTCACCGGCGAAGAACGTGACGTCGAGCACGACGCGGACGAAGTCGCCCTTGCCCTGCTTGCCGATCGTGTAGGTCGACTGCACCTTGCGCAGGCTCGGCCGTCCGCCGCCCTGGATCTCGTCCTCGAGCGTCCCGAGCACGAGGCTGCACGCGACCAGCGCCGATTGCGGCTGCGTGATCTCGGCGTCCTGCCCGAGGTCCTTCTCCAACTTCTTGATCTCGACCTTGAGCTGACCGTTGGCGTACTGGAGCTGCTCGAACTTCGTGCGCTCCGTGTCGGCGTCGAAGTTCGAGAGGTACTTCTGCATCGGATCCGACGGATAGAGCAGGTAGCCCTGCTGCCCCTTCTTCAGATCGCCCAGCAGGAACTTCTGCGCGCTGTTCCGCCAGAACGCGAGCTTCGAGTCGACGAACTGCGTTTCCTTGGTCAGGAAGATGAACCACACGCCGAGGAACGTGACCGCAAGCAGCGCGACGACCGCGAGCGGCAGTTCGACCTTCTCGAACGCGCCCGCGTAGCGCAGCTCTTCGCGGCGCAGGCTGGGCTTCAGTTCGCCGCCGCCCAGTTGGCGCAGCGCGACGCCGTAGGCGACCACGAGCGGCCCGAAGCCGTCGGCGGGTTGACCGCCGTCCTTCTGGAACACGTCGAGAGCGCGAACTTCCGCGTCCTGGATCCGGCTGCCGACCAGGCCCGGCAACTCGAACCCGCACACGTACACGCCCTCGATCGGGTGCAACGTGCGCGCGGCCGAAACCGTACGGCCGAGCTCACGCCGAATGCGTTTGATCGCCTGTTCGAGGCGCCGCACGGCTTCCTCGGGATCCTTCGGCTCGAAGACCGACGCGGGCTTCTCGTCGGTTTCGGGCACGGCCTCCGCTTCGACTGGCACGAAATCGTTGGCCATCGATCCGATGCGGATCGCGCGCATCTCGCGCACCTTGCGGCCGTCGATGACGACGACCGAAGTCGACAGTTCGCCGACGTGAACGAGGACTTGCGCGTTCTCGATCGTGCACAGGTCGGACGCCAACGCGGCGTTGACCATGGCGCTCGTCTCCAACTCGGCTTCGAGCGGTTCGGCGCCCGCCTTCGCAACGAGGTCGAGCACGCGCTTGAGCTCCACCTTTGGCACGGCCGTGGCGAGGAGTTCGCTCTGCTCGTCGCTCGACTCGAGCACATGGAAGTCCACGACCACGTCGTCGATGTTCCACTGCGGCAGGTGGCTCTCGACCTCGAACTTGACGACGTCCTCGATCTTCGCGCGATCGGAAAACGGCACCTTGAGCATGCGGAAAGCCGCCATTCCCGCATCGACGGCGACGCCGACGTTGTCCGTCGGGACGCCGTGCTCCTTCATCGCCGCCTTCAGCAGGGCGGCCGCTTCCGCCGCCGCGTTGTCGTTGCCGTGGGGCAGATCTCCCATCGCGTAGGCCGCGATCTTGTGCTTCTTCGGGCTGCCGTCGAGCACGACGAGCTCGTAGCGACGGGGGCCGATGCGCAGTCCGCAGGATCGTGCCATGGGAGTTGGTGGACGCTCGGTTCGTGGACGCGGGGTAGGTGGGTGCGGAGCGGATCGGCGCTGCTTGGCTTCGTAGGCCGGTCGGGTCGGCGCGCTGCGTGAGTCAGTTCGTTCGGATCAAGGGTTCGTCGGGCTCGCGGGCCCCAGCGCCATCCGCTCGAACTCCGCGCGGCGTGCCTCGGGGAGGACGCGATCGCGCACGAGTTCGCGGTAGAAGCGTCCTCGTTCGCGCAGCTCGGGCTCGATCGAACTCAGGTAGTCTGCCATGTGGCGATCCTTGATTCTCGCCAGGTCCGACTCGTAACTCGCGAGCACCGCGTGTAGCGCGTCCCGACGATCGGCCGACAGCTCGAACGTCTGTGCGAGCAGGGCTTCGTAATCGGCGAACGTCCCCTCGCGAATCGGAGCGTGACGCGGCGCGAGTGAACGCGCCGCGAGGACGCCTGCGCCCGCGCCCGCGCCGAGGCAAGCGACGGCCAACAACACGATCGACCCGTGAACACCGATCATCGCGGCGTCGCGGCGGTCTTCGCGGCCTCGGCGCGCTCGAGGTTGTCCAGCTTCTCGAGCGCTTGATCGAGGCTCATCGTGCGACGGTCGTCGGCGCGCAGCTCGGCCGTGCTCGGGCGGCGCAGGCTCTGGATCGCGACGGACGCGAGGAGCGCCAGCACGGCCGCGGCGACGGTCAGGCGCAGGACGAAGGCCAGGATCCGACCTTCGTTGGAACGAGCGGTTTCGACCGCGATTTCGCGCTGTTCGAGCTCGGTCGCGCTCCGAGTTGCCGCGGTCGGACCCGGGAGGATCGGAGCTGCGCGCGGAGCGCGACGCTCGAACTCGGACGGTGCGTTCGCCGCATCCGCGACACCCGCGAAGGCCGCCCGCGCCACCCTGCCCGAGAATCCGTGGGGCACAGCGATGGGTTCCGTCACCGCGAACCAACGCTTCGTGTTCTTCTCGGCCTGCGCGCCGGCACGGCACGCCTGACAGGCGAGCAAGTGCTTGCGCAGCGGAGCCGCTTGGGCTTCGGTCAGCTCGCTGTCGAGGTAACTCGGGACGAGCCGTCGCGCGTCGCCACATTCCATCGTGTTCATGCTCATGCCCCTTCTCCGAACTCCGGGTGGCGCTGCAAGAGCTTCTCCTTGAAGCGCGCACGGGCCCGGAACAGTCGCGATTCCACGGTGCCGATCGAGATGCCGAGTAGGTCGGCGATGTCCTGATAGGCCATGTCCTCGAACTCGCGCAGCACGAGGACCGTGCGGAAGATCTCGGGGATCTCGGCCAAGCACTCCTGCGTGATCCGCGCGATCTCCTCGCGCTGGAGCCGCGCGTCGGGCGCCATGACCCGCGTGTCGGGTGCATTCGGCGCGCCGGCGATCTCGGGATCCTCGACGGACGTGACCGGGGAGCGCCCGCGGCGCTTCATCACGTCGAGCACCGTGTTCACCGCGATGCGGTAGATCCACGTGTAGAAGGACGACTCGTGCTGAAAGCTGTCGAGGCGCTTGAACGCCTTGAGGAACGTCTCCTGGACGATGTCCTCGACGAGCGCCGGATCCTTCGTGTAGTGGCGGACCAGCGCGAAGAGGCGGTCCTGGTACCGCTCGACGAGGAGCTGGAACGAGGCCTGCTTGCCGGCCAGGGTTTCCTGGACGAGCGAGGCGTCCTCGGCTGTGAGGGGTTCCATCAAGGGCAGTCCCATGTCGGCAGCGAGGGACGAGCGGATGAGGAGTGTATTCCCGGGGAGTCGCCGTTGGAGCGCCCGCCAGGACATCCAGTTACCCCGAGTAAGCGCGGCCGAAGTCGCTCAGCCGCGCCCCGCGGTGCTCCCCCCCCACTCCGCCCCTACAGCGCGCAACTTCACCACCCGCCCCACACAGACGCCGTTTTCCGCTTAAGTGAAAACGGCGACATCCGATAACTAACCCGGGAAGCAAATTCCCGAGGAACAGGCTCATGGAGATTCGCAACCGCACGAATGGCCCCACGGATCGCCCGCGCACCGAACCGGGCGAGGACGCGATCGACTTCACCAGGACGAACCGCCAGCGCATCTCGGACGCCGTCCATGACCTCGAGAGCGCCCGCCTCGAGCACCTGCAACGGCCCCCGGAGGCGACCAAGCTCGCCGGGTCCGGCGCGAAGCCGATCGGGCCTCACGACGAGGACCAGGTCGATGTTTCGCTGGCCTCGCTGATGCTCTCCGCGGAGGAGGATGCCACGGAGGTCGCTCAGCGACGCGCACAGATCGACACCATTCGCGCGGCGGTCGCCGAGGGTTCCCTGGCGACGCCGGATCGCGCGGAACGCGCGGCGCGCAAGCTCCTCGGGGGCTGACCCGCTTCGCTGCGCCTCTGGGCGCGGGTCGCGGATCGGCACTGCACCTGGGACACGCGTGTTGGCTCGCGATCCCGGCGCGACGTTGGTTCGCCGTCTCCGCGTTTCGTCCCCGTCGCGGTCCTAGTGTCCCGTCCGCGAAGTTCGTGTGTGAAGTCGGGCCAAGTGGATCTCTCTGGCTAGGCGCCGCGACGACGCGCATTCGTGGATGCTCGGAGGAG